>NZ_JASDCB010000125.1:0-3277 GCF_030408135.1 Pseudoalteromonas sp. APC 3691
ACAATATGCGCGGATTACATCAAGGTCAGAAGTAATAATCTTCACTAAAAGACCGTATATATGACAGCAAACCTGTCCCTGCTATCGTTGAATGACACCTTGCAATACTGGAGGAGACCATATATGAACTCTGCTTGAGATAGATTTATTATCCAGAATTCAGGTTACTTATTAAATAAAGCAACAGCAGCGTTACTCATTGCTTTTATTCCGGTAGGGATAGCAACTTTATAATCTGGTGCAAATTTACTAGAGTGTAGGGAAGGGAGTACTTCACCTGTTTTTATTGAATCTGCATATTGTGCTTGGTTTACGCCACCTAGCCAAAATAAGGTAATAGGGATGTTTTCATCGGTGCGTCCGTATAGGCCAAAGTCTTCACCTGCCATTACAGCTTGTGTTTCAAGCACATTAGTATCACCAATTTCGCTGGCAATAGAGTTTCTAACAATGTCTGTTTGTGCAGGGTTATTATAAGTAGATGGAATAGATTCATCTTCATGTACATATACTACAGGGTAGTTTGATTCATTTAGGCCAGCACTTTGTGCAATACCTGCCGTGATTCGTTTTATTGCAGCTATTTGAGCACTTCTAACATTTGGGTTATAGCTTCTGAGAGTGAGTTGTAGTTTACTTCATCCGAAATCACATTATGTTTTGAGCCACCATGAATAGATCCAACTGTAATAACAGAAGGCTCTAGTGGTGAAAGCTCTCGACTTGTGATTGTTTGCAGAGCAAGTACAGTGCGTGCAGCTATAACCACAGGGTCAATAGTTGTATGAGGATAAGCACCATGACCACCTTTACCTTTAATTGTAATATCGACAGAATCTACACTTGCCATAGTGTATTCATTTTTCATTGATACCTTACCAGCGGGGACGCTAGCACTTACATGCAAAGCAATTATATGATCAGGTTTTTCATATTTACTAAATAGTCCTTCGCCTAACATGGCTTTAGCACCCCCACCAACTTCTTCGGCAGGCTGTGCAACCATCATCAAAGTGCCTTTCCATTGATCTTTGTGTACTATTAATTGCTCAGCAGTACCAATAAAAGAGCTCATGTGAATATCGTGGCCACAACCGTGCATTACACCTACTTTAGCACCATGCTCGTCTATTACTTTAACTTTTGAGGCATAGGACTTTCCTGTCTGCTCTATAATAGGTAAGCCATCGGTGTCAGTACGGATCATCACGGTTGGACCGTTTCCGTTTTTGTAAATGCCGACAACACCAAAGCCACCTACATTACTTGTTACTTTAAAACCCAGCTGAGTTAATTTATCCGCTATTTTATTACCCGTTTCTTGTTCGTGATAAGAAAGCTCTGGCGATTGGTGTAAATCGAGGTAAAACTTTTCTATAGCTGGCATGGTTTTGCTTAAATTCAAATCGAGTCCATTTGCTTGTACTAATGGGCTTGCTAATAAAAGTATTGCACTTAGATAAGTTAATTTCATGTTTTCCCTCATTGTTGAATATGTATACCGGATGATTTAGGTATATGACTTGTAATTATTATGTTCACCACCATATAAAAACCTAAATAGATGAATATGGCAATCAATTCAATGAGCAACATAGTTAGTATTAATGCGCAAAACCTTCAACAAGTACTCGGTGAAACATCACAGCAAAAATTGGTGTTGCTTAACTTTTTCTCTCCTCAAAGTCCTGACTGCATCGGACAGGCTGCAATTTTAGATAAAGTAGCGGCTGAATATGCAAGCTATATAGTAGTAGCAAACCTAGATTGCGATGCAGAGCAAGCACTCGCTTCTCAACTTGCGCAACAAGTTGGTCTTCAAACTCTGCCTACGCTTGTATTATTAAAAGACTCTGCACCTGTAGATTTACTTGCAGGTGTTCAAAGTGAGGCACAAATACGCGAAGCCCTAGCAAAGCATTTACCTGCGCAACAAGACTTACTGTTAGAGCAAGCAAAACAAGCGTTATTAAAGTCAGATTTAAATGCTGCATTTAATTATGCAAAGCAAGCTTATGAAATAGACAGCGGTAATGCACGCATCAAATTAGTGCTTGCAGACATATGTATTCAAATTCACAAGGTAGATGAAGCCCAAGCGCTTATAAATACAATAGACGTACAAGAGCAAGATGCTTACTTTAATAATATAAAAGCAAAATGCGAAGCTGCGCTTGAAGCAAAAGACTCACCAGAGATTAAAGAAAAGCAACGACAAGTAGAAAAGTACCCAAATGACCTAGAATTAAAAGAAGAGCTCAGTATTTTACTCAATGAAGCAGGCAGAAAAGAAGAAGCATTGGATATACTATTTACAGTGCTGCAAAAAGATCTGAATTTCAATGAAGCGAAACCAAGCTTTTTAGCCATTATTGCCTCTTTACCCGATGGTGATACGCTCGCAGCAAAGTATCGTCGCAAGTTATATAGTATTTTATACTAGGGTCTGTTGCTCTTTGCGGATTAAAATTCGTTCAAACTAGGGGGGGGGTAATCGCGGCGCGAGATTTGTAACCTAGTGGGCTCGGTAACTGCTCCTGCGTTACCCTACTGGCTTACATCCATGTAAGAATAAGTAAAAACCGAGTAACAAAGAGTAAATAGCCCCTAGGAAAAACCTTTTGGGCAGCGCCTGTTTGGCATTAATGCTACGTTATCGCCTATTTATGGGGAGTAACCACACTACATAGGCTCTGCCTTGCCTGAATACCAAACAGGCTGCTGCAAATTTAACCTTGAAAGATAAACAGACCCTAGATTCTAATAACTATTACTTTTGAGAAGCACCTAAATAAGGTGCTTTTTGCATTTTTAAGGTTTTAATTAAAAGCTATAGAATGGTTTAGCTATGTAAAAACAAGAGTTATCAACAGGTTTTTGTGGGTAACTTGTGCTTATCATGTGTGCTTGCTTGGGGCTTAATTTTAATTACTATTTTATGCAAATAACGCTTGCGTAAAATCCGCCGCTCCCTATAATGCGACCCCACTGAGACGGGATATGGCGACGCGCAGCGGACAACGCATAGCGAGGCACGAACTACTCAGAGAGTTAAATAAGACTTCGGTTTTAAATTATCTAAAAAGAAAGTTTAAAACTAAGTGTTGACTCAAAAAATAAAGGGTGTATTATTCGCATCCCTTGAGGCGGTAAAGCGACTCAAAACGTTCTTTAACAATATAAAGCAATCATCTGTGTGGGCACTCGTACAGATTGAGTTCTAACAGCCAACCTACTTAGGTAGCGAGGCAAACAAATTAGAGTCTCAATTGAAAAC
>NZ_JASDCB010000126.1:0-3202 GCF_030408135.1 Pseudoalteromonas sp. APC 3691
TGTTGATAATATCGAGAGCATTAGAAAGTTGCATAAAAAATCCGAATTCTACAAAAGAATTCGGATTCTTACATACCTAGAAGATCGTTCAAGTGCTATTAACTATTTCTTAAATGATCGGCATTACTCATTTATGAGTCTTTTTTTATGCCTGTTTTTAAGTCAGCAAATAGTGACTCGGCTATATTGAACACGGTTTTAATTTAACTGGTGTTACATCACTAAATCGCAGTTTAATAACTTTAAAGAGCTTGTGTGTGGATAATTTTTTTACAGTAATAATTATTTTAGGTGCGCTACTGCTTGTTGCTAGCTTAAAAACAACCGTTAAAGTTTGTAAAAAAACATCGCAAAGAGCATGGAGTGTACTGCTATGCGCTATTATTTTTTTTATTATAGGGTATTGGTGGGTACTTTATTATTTTTCAAATCACGACATTGCACCCGTCGTTATGAATATGGTGGCTATGTTGTTGCTTGGCGGTGGTGGGTTTGTTTTTTTAGTTATTAAACTGAGCTTAAAAAGTATTCTTAAAATAGAGCAAGCAACGCAGTATCAAAAATATCAAACTGAGCACGATAACTTAACAACTCTACCTAACCGCGAAAAGTTTTTTAAATCTCTGAGTAAACAAGTTGAATATCCTTCCCCATTTTCACTATTTTATATCGACTTAAATAACTTTAAACAAATTAATGATGCGTTTGGGCATCAGTGTGGTGACCAACTCTTGGCTGCATTTGCCAATAAACTAAATAAAGAATTATGCGGCATTGCTAAGTTATATCGGATTGGAGGTGATGAGTTCGCATTTTTACTGCATACCGATACAGATGAAAGCATGAATTATTGTGTAAACATTATAAACTCAGCCGTCAAAAGTCCGTTTTGTACGAATGAGCAAATGGTTAAAATACAATTAAGTATAGGCGTAAGCCGTTTTCCTGATGATAGCCGATTGCCCGATCAGCTATTAAAAAAAGCTGACTTGGCACTGCATGAAGCTAAAAAAACATTTCAACCTTTGGTAAATTACTCCTCTGCAATAGGTAAACGAGCTGAGGACTTTTTTGATTTATCAGCCAAGATTAAAGTGGCATTACATAAAGATGAGTTTGAGCTTTATTTACAACCCATAATGGACTCTAAAGATCTGCAATTACATGGTCTAGAAGCCCTTATACGATGGCCGCAAGATGATGGTAGCTTTATTAGTCCTGAAAAGTTTATAACCGTAGCTGAGCGTACAGGGCTTATTTTTCCTTTATCGAAATGGGTTGTACAAGAAGCCGTTAATCACATTAGAAAACTAAAACTATTTGGCTTCACCGGTACCATACATGTCAACTTATCGACGAAAGATATTGAAAGCAGTGAGTTTTACGATTTTATAATTAGTTTACTCGCAACGGATCCTACATTAAGCGACTCGTTAATTTTTGAAATTACTGAAGGTGCAATGATGACAAATATACCGGCTGCTAGAAAAATGATGCAACAGTTGAGTATGCGCGGGTTTAAATTTAGTGTTGATGACTTTGGTACTGGCTTTTCGTCGCTGTCGTTATTAAGGGAGTTGCCCATAAACCAGATAAAAATAGATCAATCGTTTATCAAAGACATGCTCATTAATCCGCCTGATTACGCTATTGTAGAATCTACATTGTTTTTAGCGGGTCGATTAAATTGCGATGTAGTTGCTGAGGGAATAGAAACTAAAGAAGTAGAACAGGCGTTGTTGAATCTTAACTGTGATTATTTACAAGGGTATTTATATAGTAAACCAATAACAATAGATGAGTTTATAAGTGTTTATTTAAATGCAGAGAAGGTAAGTTGAAGTTAATGAGTTTTGAGAAGTTTTAGACAGGGGAGTCAAATT
Organism: Pseudoalteromonas sp. APC 3691; assembly: GCF_030408135.1. Taxonomy (NCBI): domain Bacteria; kingdom Pseudomonadati; phylum Pseudomonadota; class Gammaproteobacteria; order Alteromonadales; family Pseudoalteromonadaceae; genus Pseudoalteromonas; species Pseudoalteromonas sp. APC 3691. The sequence goes on from NZ_JASDCB010000126.1 coordinate 1,884, forward strand.
GGCTGGGATACCAGGATTTGAACCTGGGAATGCCAGGATCAAAACCTGGTGCCTTACCGCTTGGCGATATCCCAACTATAAATTTGATATTAATTTTAGTTCTTAATAAGAACATGGTGCGGAAAGAGAGACTTGAACTCTCACAACCTAAGTTACTGGAACCTAAATCCAGCGCGTCTACCAATTCCGCCACTCCCGCATCAACAATTTGCCAATTTAAACTCTAAGCTAGAGCAATTCTTTTATCCAACTTTCCTTGGTAGAAGAAGTTGGCTGGGATACCAGGATTTGAACCTGGGAATGCCAGGATCAAAACCTGGTGCCTTACCGCTTGGCGATATCCCAACAAAGAATTAATGATAATTTTATTTCTTATCAAGAAATGGTGCGGAAAGAGAGACTTGAACTCTCACAACCGAAGTTACTGGAACCTAAATCCAGCGCGTCTACCAATTCCGCCACTCCCGCATCGTTTGTACAATAAAGTACAGGTAGTTATTTTAAACTCTTCATTGAGCTGCAATTTAACTCTTGCAGAGCCATTTCTAAAAGAAGAAATGGTGGCTAAGACGGGATTTGAACCTGTGACCCCATCATTATGAGTGATGTGCTCTAACCAGCTGAGCTACTTAGCCATTGTTGGCTGGGATACCAGGATTTGAACCTGGGAATGCCAGGATCAAAACCTGGTGCCTTACCGCTTGGCGATATCCCAACAATAACAATTGATAGTTTTAATTCTTATCAAGAATTATGGTGCGGAAGGAGAGACTTGAACTCTCACATCCTAAGATACTGGAACCTAAATCCAGCGCGTCTACCAATTCCGCCACTCCCGCACACAAGGTAGTTATTTTAAACTCTTCATTGAGCAACAAAAAAATAATGGTGGCTAAGACGGGATTTGAACCTGTGACCCCATCATTATGAGTGATGTGCTCTAACCAGCTGAGCTACTTAGCCATCTTTTTTTGTTAGCACTTCATCGCTGAGTTCGGGGCGTATTATGCTGATATGACCCAAATTCGTCAACACCTTTTTTGCAAAAAAACACTTAACTGTGTTTGTTTGCAGGAAAATTAAGCTAACAGGCTAAAATTTAATAAAAATGCTGTTTTTTTAGCTGCCTTTAAGGCGCGGAATCTTAATTAACCCTGTACTTCTTTCATTAAGCGATATTACAAAGATAGACTAGGGGCTGTTGATCTTTGTAGTACATATATCAATCAGCCCACATTGGTAGCCACATCATAGTAAATGCTAAAGCGAGCATTGAATGATAATTTCGTTCAAGCTTTTCATACCGCGTGGCTATCCCT
>NZ_JASDCB010000127.1:0-2933 GCF_030408135.1 Pseudoalteromonas sp. APC 3691
CATAAAACGCGTTTGGCGTTGTATGGTTAAGCCTCACGGGTAATTAGTACAAGTTAGCTTAATGGCTCACACCACTTCCACATCTTGCCTATCAACGTTGTAGTCTTCAACGGCCCTTCAGAGACTTTAAAAGTCTAGTGAGAACTCATCTCGAGGCCTGCTTCGCGCTTAGATGCTTTCAGCGCTTATCAGTTCCGAACGTAGCTACCGGGCAATGCCATTGGCATGACAACCCGAACACCAGCGGTTCGTTCACTCCGGTCCTCTCGTACTAGGAGCAACCCCTCTCAATTCTCAAACGCCCACGGCAGATAGGGACCGAACTGTCTCACGACGTTCTAAACCCAGCTCGCGTACCACTTTAAATGGCGAACAGCCATACCCTTGGGACCGACTTCAGCCCCAGGATGTGATGAGCCGACATCGAGGTGCCAAACACCGCCGTCGATATGAACTCTTGGGCGGTATCAGCCTGTTATCCCCGGAGTACCTTTTATCCGTTGAGCGATGGCCCTTCCATTCAGAACCACCGGATCACTATGACCTACTTTCGTACCTGCTCGACGTGTCTGTCTCGCAGTTAAGCTGGCTTCTACCATTACACTAACCGTACGATGTCCGACCGTACTTAGCCAACCTTCGTGCTCCTCCGTTACTCTTTAGGAGGAGACCGCCCCAGTCAAACTACCCACCAGGCACTGTCCGTAACCCCGATTCAGGGGCCAACGTTAGAACATCAAAACTACAAGGGTGGTATTTCAAGGTTGACTCCACAACAACTAGCGTCGCTGCTTCAAAGTCTCCCACCTATCCTACACATGTAGGTTCAATGTTCAGTGCCAAGCTGTAGTAAAGGTTCACGGGGTCTTTCCGTCTAGCCGCGGGTACACAGCATCTTCACTGCGATTTCAATTTCACTGAGTCTCGGGTGGAGACAGCGTGGCCATGGTTACACCATTCGTGCAGGTCGGAACTTACCCGACAAGGAATTTCGCTACCTTAGGACCGTTATAGTTACGGCCGCCGTTTACCGGGGCTTCGATCAAGAGCTTCTCCCTAAGGATAACCCCATCAATTAACCTTCCGGCACCGGGCAGGTGTCACACCGTATACGTCATCTTGCGATTTTGCACAGTGCTGTGTTTTTAATAAACAGTCCCAGCCACCTGGTCACTGCGGCTCCCGTCCGCTTAGAGAGCAAGTCTCATCACAGATAGGAGCGTACCTTCTCCCGAAGTTACGGTACGATTTTGCCTAGTTCCTTCACCCGAGTTCTCTCAAGCGCCTTAGTATTCTCTACCTGACCACCTGTGTCGGTTTGGGGTACGATTCCATATAATCTGAAGCTTAGAGGCTTTTCCTGGAAGTATGGCATCAGCAACTTCATCACCTTGGTGACTCGTCTCGTGTCTCAGGTTTAGTGTTCGTCCGGATTTACCTAAACAAACGCCCTACTCACTTTCACATGGACTACCAACGCCATGCTTGCTTAGCCTGCTCCGTCCCCCCATCGCAATTATATCGAGTACAGAAATATTAATCTGTTTCCCATCGACTACGCCTTTCGGCCTCGCCTTAGGGGTCGACTTACCCTACCCTGATTAACATGGGATAGGAACCCTTGGTCTTCCGGCGTGGGAGTTTTTCACTCCCATTATCGTTACTCATGTCAGCATTCGCACTTCTGATACCTCCAGCATACCTCCCGGTACACCTTCAACGGCTTACAGAACGCTCCCCTACCACTCAGAATAAATTCTGAATCCGCAGCTTCGGTGCATAGTTTAGCCCCGTTACATCTTCCGCGCAGACCGACTCGACCAGTGAGCTATTACGCTTTCTTTAAAGGATGGCTGCTTCTAAGCCAACCTCCTGGCTGTCTGGGCCTTTCCACATCGTTTCCCACTTAACTATGACTTTGGGACCTTAGCTGGCGGTCTGGGTTGTTTCCCTCTTCACGACGGACGTTAGCACCCGCCGTGTGTCTCCCGGATATTACTTTACGGTATTCGGAGTTTGCAAAGGGTTGGTAAGTCGGGATGACCCCCTAGCCTTAACAGTGCTCTACCCCCGTAAGTATTCGTCCGAGGCTCTACCTAAATAGATTTCGGGGAGAACCAGCTATCTCCCGGTTTGATTAGCCTTTCACTCCTAGCCACAGGTCATCCCCTAACTTTTCAACGTTAGTGGGTTCGGTCCTCCAGTTGATGTTACTCAACCTTCAACCTGCCCATGGCTAGATCACCGGGTTTCGGGTCTATACCTTGCAACTATTCGCCCAGTTAAGACTCGGTTTCCCTACGGCTACCCTATTCGGTTAACCTCGCTACAAAATATAAGTCGCTGACCCATTATACAAAAGGTACGCAGTCACCCAACAAGTGGGCTCCTACTGCTTGTACGTACACGGTTTCAGGTTCTATTTCACTCCCCTCACAGGGGTTCTTTTCGCCTTTCCCTCACGGTACTGGTTCACTATCGGTCAGTTGGGAGTATTTAGCCTTAGATGATGGTCCACCTATATTCAGTCAAAGTTTCACGTGCTCCGACCTACTCGATTTCACTTAAAATGTCTTTTCATGTACGGGACTATCACCCTGTATCGTGGCGCTTTCCAGCAGCCTTCCATTAACACATAATAAGCTTAAGGGCTGTTCCGATTTCGCTCGCCGCTACTTTCGGAATCTCGGTTGATTTCTTTTCCTACGGGTACTTAGATGTTTCAGTTCTCCGCGTTCGCCTCGTTAACCTATGTATTCAGTTAACGATACCTGCAAGCAGGTGGGTTTCCCCATTCGGAAATCCTAGTCTCAAGTGCTTTTTACTAGCTTGACTAGGCTTATCGCAAGTTAATACGTCCTTCATCGCCTCCAACTGCCAAGGCATCCACCGTGTACGCTTAGTCACTTAACCATACAACCCAAACGGGTCTT
>NZ_JASDCB010000128.1:0-2763 GCF_030408135.1 Pseudoalteromonas sp. APC 3691
CCAATGAGTATGTTCGTTAATCATAATGTGCCCTCAAACAAGATTTGAAGATCTGATCATGACATTGAGATTTAGTTCAAAAAAATCCCCGCTAATTTCTTAGCAGGGATTTGTGTATAAGAGACAGCTAATTAGCGCCTTTTTGCATTATGGCTATATATAAATTTAATGCTGATTGATCATGTGCGTTGCTAGTTGAGAGAATGATTGCTTTAAGCCTTCACGCAACAACGGATTGTCTATTTCTATATCCAGCGTTTTATTCATGCAGTACATCCACTGATCGCGCAATGCTTTATCTACAGTAAAAGGCATATGTCTTTTACGTAGCATTGGCTGGCCATGTTTTTCAGTAAATAGGTTTGGCCCGCCTAACCAACCAGATAAAAATTCAAAAAATACTTGGCGAATTCGATCTAATGGCAGAGGATGCATATCATATAACGGTTTAGCGTATTCATCTGACTCCATTATGTCGTAGAATCGATTGGAGATAGCTCGCGCCCCTTTCTCTCCACCTATTATTTCATACGGTGTTTTTTCAGGAGTAGGAGCCTGTTGCTCGGGAGCCGGCTTAGATTTAGAAAAAAGTCGTTTAATCATATTACTTATCATCGTTAATAGGCAGTGTTATAGCTGCAAAGAGGTTGCTTTAAAATGGACAAATATGCGGTTTTTGGAAATCCAATTAAACATTCAAAATCCCCCGCGATACATAAACAATTTGCTGTATCACTGGGTGAGCAAATCGACTATCGCGCAATATTAGCACCTATCGATAACTTTGAAAAAACAGTATTGTCTTTTTTTGAGCAAGGCGGTGTGGGTGCTAACGTTACAATGCCATTTAAAGAGCAAGCTTATGCAATGGCTGATGAGCTTACGCCATTAGCCAAAATAGTAGGGGCTGTTAATACATTAAAAAAACGAGATGATGACTCATTACTCGGTGATAACACCGATGGTGTGGGCTTTGTAAATGATTTACTCGCTAATGAAGTAGCCATAACTAATAAACGCATTTTAATCATAGGTGCGGGCGGTGCTGCTCGAGGGGTTATTTTACCTTTGTTAGAGCATAACCCTCAGGAAATAATAATAGTTAATCGCACAGCACAAAAAGCCAAAGAACTCGCAGAGCTGTTTACCCAATATGGACCAGTATCTGGCTTTGGTTTTGATGATTTACCAGTAAGCGATTACTCACTAATAATAAACTCTACCTCTAGCAGTATGAATAACGAACTTCCAGCACTTGATAAAAAACACATAACTAACTGTGAAGTCGCTTATGACATGTTTTATTCACTGCAAAATACCATTTTTATGAATTGGGTTGCACAGCATAATATTAACGCTAAGCTTTTAGATGGCAGTGGCATGTTAGTTGGCCAAGCTGCTCAAGCATATTATGTATGGCGTAATAAAATGCCAAAAATACTTCCCGTCGTTGATGCGCTCAAACAAGGAACGCTTAAATGAATCAGGCAATACAATTTATAGATAGGCTAGAGTTTAGAGAGCCCGATCATCAGTTAGTATTTTTTGCACAAGTTAGTGGCATGCTGGTGGAGTGTGTAATAGAAGTAAATACACTTAAATTAACAGACGAAAGCCATGCAACAGAGTATTTTGAAAAGTATCGTTTTGATTACGAAGAACGTGCCGAGGAGCTTATCGAAGAAGAGAGCTATAACTCGGCAGGCCAAATTGAAGTAAGCTTATTAACTTAAATTAGCTATTTCAGCTAAATACTCATCTTTAAGTGATACGTAGTTACTGGCAGATATTTTTAAAAAGGCAAGTTCTTGCTCCGTTAGAGGGCGGGCTTGCTTAACCGGACTCCCTACATATAAGTAACCAGACTCTAAGCGTTTGTTTGGTGGTACCAAAGATCCCCCACCTATAATTACATCATCTTCAACAACCACGTTATCCATAATAATAGCGCCCATACCTACAAGTATACGGTTTCCTAATATACATCCGTGCAGCATTACCTTATGACCTACAGTTACATCGTCACCTATAATAAGTGGATAACCATCTGGATTGCTTTTAGTTGCACGAGATAAATGCAATACACTGCCATCTTGTATATTGGAGCGTTTACCAATACGTATATAGTTAACATCGCCTCGGGCAGCTACTAAAGGCCAAACACTACTATTATCACCTAAAGTAATATCACCAACCAAAACTGATGACTCATCAATATAAACAGACGAATTAAACGAAGGAGTTACACCTTTATAAGAACGGATTGCCATATTTAGTACCTTTTAGATAATAGTTATTAGCTTTGAGTGTATCAGCAAGGTTATTTTTGTACCATAAAAGGCACCGTTTGGTTACAAAACTATCAGTTTCAGGGGGTTTAGTTCAGATACTGAGCGAAAAGCATCTTTTTTTACTTTTTCTTTAAAAAAGTACTTGCGTAAAAATCTGTTCTCCCTATAATGCGACCCCACTGAGACGGGATATGGCGACGCGCAGCGGACAACGCATAGCGAGGCAGGAACAACTCAGAGAGTTAAATAAAACTTCGGTTTTAAATATTCCAAAAGAAAGTTTAAAACTAAGTGTTGACTCGGAAAATAAAGGGTGTATTATTCGCATCCCTTGAGGCGCTAAAACGACTCAAAACGTTCTTTAACAATATAAAGCAATCATCTGTGTGGGCACTCGTACAGATTGAGTTCTAACAGCCAACCTACTTAGGTAGCGAGGCAAACAAATTAGAGTCTCAATTGAAAACTGAGT
>NZ_JASDCB010000129.1:0-2737 GCF_030408135.1 Pseudoalteromonas sp. APC 3691
TGCGCATCTTATACAGTATGCCTTCGAGCGTTTTTCTATGGTCGGGCTTATTATAAATTCGACCACTTAAGTACATTACTTTTGATAAGACATTCCATGTCCCGTCTGTTAACATTAATCTTGGCATGTAGGTTCGGTGTAAAGTTTTCTGGCGAATTCAATTATACCTTATCTTCATGCTGTTTGTTTTTCATACCACAAAGATCAACACGCCCTAGTAAAGTTACTTAGTAAAATCACTTAACAAAATCAGTTAATAAAAAGCATCGCCAGTCGGTGCTTTTTTTATGCACCACACTTACATCAAAACAAACATTGCTGTCATTGCTATCAACTACAGTAACGCGATTACTGCTAGCACTCAGCTTTGCACTATTTAATTCGTCAAATACATTGGGGCTAAGTAATTTTGCAATAGGGCGGCTGGTGGCTTTAGCAAGTGACTCTTTTAATGTCCAAATTCTAAAAAACGTCTCTGCTTGGGCTTGGGTATTAGTAGGCTTGGTGATAAGTGTAATTTCATCATTATGATAAAAATGCTTAGCGAGCTTTTCAAACGGGCGCTTTAGGCTTACTTTTTCAATATCAAAACCAAACTCACTTTTATCAAGATTTAGCGCGACCCCAACTAAACCATGCGAATGCGAAATACAGGTATTTATAACATTACCATTTACATGTATTTGCAGCTTTGAGCTTGCTTCATCAAATTCGGTACTCATTTTATTAAGGGGTGCGTGCGTATGTTGCGGCTGCGTTACTTTAATAAGGTGTTTTAACAATAACCGCGTAGCTAAATACTCTTGCTTAGCTTGTGGGCTTTTACGGCGGTTTATAATGGTTAACTCAAATGGGCTTAAGCAGTCGGGCAAATTAAAGTCACTAAGCTCAAGTGTTTTAGCATTAAATAATAAAATACTGTTACTCGCTAAAGACAAATTTGCCAATTGAGTTGAAGTAATACTCAAGGTGTTTTTAAAATAGTGTTCAGTCATAAAAGCCCTAAAGCAAAAGAAGTCGCTGATATTGTGAGCGGTTAGTGCCACTAATAAAGGCTGGGTACAATTTTATTACTCAGCTGGCATGAAATATGGTTTAATTCACAATAATCAAAATAATAACAGATTTGTAGATGTATGGCACAAGTGCGTGATGGGTTTCAAAGCCGACTTGGTTTTGTTTTAGCCGCTGCTGGCGCAGCAGTGGGTTTGGGTAATATTTGGGGTTTTCCTACGCAAGCGGCCAACCATGGCGGCGGTGCTTTTTTACTGGTTTATTTTATTGTTATATTTTTACTTGCGCTTCCTGCGTTGTATACCGAACTTTATTTAGGTCACAAAGCACAAGCTAACCCGGTAAAAGCATTGGGCGATGCATGGCAAAACACTAATCGTAAAGTAGGTGCAGCAGCCGGTTACATAGGTCTTGCGGGCGCAGTTGTTATGCTAAGTTTTTATTCAATAGTGGCAGGGTGGATGCTCTCGTACGCTATTGAACCCATAACAACCTTTTTAGGTTTCACAGGCGTAAGCGAATTTTTACATAGCGACTCAGTGCTGCGTAATTTTGTATTTACGCCGCTTATGCTTATTTTAACTGCCAGTATTATTTTAAAAGGGGTTAAGTCGGGAATCGAAACCTGGTCGCGCCGTTTAATGCCACTGTTACTTGTGCTGCTAGTTGGTTTAATTGCCTACATTGCAACACTCGATGGCGCAAGCGAAGGTTTTGCCGCGTATTTAATACCTGATTTTAGCCAGATACTCGACCCTAATTTAATTATTGCCGCAATGGGGCAAGCGTTCTTTTCGCTCTCACTAGGTGTGGGCTGTATGATGATTTACGGCTCGTATTTACAGCCAGATGCTAATTTACCAAAGCTTACCGCAGGTGTTGCACTACTTGATACTGGCGTTGCTTTTTTAGCGGGGTTACTTATTATTCCTGCTATTTATGTGGCGCAGCACAACGGTGTTGAAGTATTTAGTGGTGGTAAACTGATTGGCGAAGGGCAGCTAATTTTTGCTATTTTACCTGAGCTATTTAGCACCATGGGCGAAATTGGTTTATTAGTTGGTTTATTGTTTTTTGTATTAATGTCTATTGCATCGGTTACGTCAACAATATCGACGACTGAAATTCCGGTAGCGTTTTTAGTCGAAAACCATAACGTTAGTCGCACCAAAGCAACGTGGGCAGTGAGCGCCGTTGTACTTGTGTGTGCAAGCGCGATTATATTAAATTTTGATTGGTTATTTGGCTTAGTTATTATGCTATTTACTCAATACCAATTACCGCTTATGGGTTTATTTTACTTTATTACAGTAGGGTGGATGTGGCAGCGTGGTAATAAATTACATCAAGCAACAACCGGTGTACATTACTGGTTTGCTCAGTATATTCGTTTTGTTTGCCCAATATTAATGACCTTGGTATTTGCAAACGTCGCGTTTGGTTAAGCTCTATTTAAAGTGAATTTTTAAACAAAAAAGCGAATAGGGCTTACCTTATTCGCTTTTTTTGTTTGCCCAGCGAAGCTGGCAAACCCGATAGGCTGAAAGATGCCTTATCACCCTGACTAAGGGGAAGATAATCTGAATGGCAAGGGCATCACTGGCCAACGGTGGGGTCTGAAGGAAGCCATAAGAAGTTAGAGGTACACAACTAACCGTAACCTGTTTCGGCAGTATTGGTGGGTCAGCGTGCAAAATAGCGCAACGCCCTATACTTAGTCAGA
>NZ_JASDCB010000013.1:0-76196 GCF_030408135.1 Pseudoalteromonas sp. APC 3691
CACCGCCGTATACTTTTGCAAGTACGTTAGTGATTGCTGCAGTTAGTGTAGTTTTACCGTGGTCAACGTGGCCGATTGTACCAACGTTTACGTGCGGTTTTACGCGTTCAAACTTTTCTTTTGCCATCTTAAAAAATTCCTAATAAAGAAATTAAAGCCTGACTCACTATTGAGCCAGACAAGCTAAAATTATATAACAGCGCGAGCTGAAATTATTGTATCTGCGACATTTTTAGAGGCTTCAGCGTACTTCACAAACTCCATAGAGTATGAGGCACGGCCCTGTGTTGCAGATCGTAAAGCAGTTGCATAACCAAACATTTCAGAAAGAGGAACTTGCGCATTAATTTGCTTAAGTCCACCTAATGCATCTTCCATGCCTTCGATTATGCCGCGGCGACGGTTTAAGTCGCCAACTACATCACCCATATTTGAATCAGGAGTGAGTACTTCAACCTTCATTACTGGCTCTAAAAGTACAGGGTTAGCTTCAAGCGCCCCGTTTTTCATTGCCAGTGAACCTGCTATTTTAAATGCCATTTCATTCGAATCTACATCATGGAATGAACCATCATATAAAGTCGCTTTAACGCCAAGTAATGGGTAGCCTGCCAGTACACCTTGAGACATTTGCTCTTGGATACCTTTGTCTACCGCAGGAACGAATTCTTTAGGAACTGAACCACCTACGGTTTCGTTAACGAACTCGTAAATTGGTGACTCATCATCCGTAATATCCATCGGTTCAAGTTTAATCCAAACGTGTCCATATTGGCCACGACCACCTGACTGACGTATAAACTTCCCTTCAACCTTAACAGTTGAACGAATAGCTTCTCGGTATGAGACCTGCGGCTTACCAACGTTACATTCAACACTGAATTCACGTTTCATACGGTCGACGATGATATCTAGGTGAAGTTCACCCATGCCAGAGATTATAACCTGGCCTGATTCTTCGTCAGTTTGTACGCGAAAAGAAGGATCTTCAGCAGCTAGTTTACCTAGTGCGATACCCATCTTATCTTGGTCAGCTATAGTGCGGGGCTCAACCGCAATAGAGATTACTGGTTCTGGGAATTCCATACGCTCAAGCGTAATAATAGAATTCGGATCACACAGTGTTTCACCTGTTGTTACGTCTTTAAGACCAATAGCTGCCGCGATGTCGCCTGCGAAAACTTCTTTGATCTCTTCACGAGAGTTTGAATGCATCTGTACGATACGGCCAAGTCGCTCACGCTTACTTTTTACTGGATTATATACCGTGTCACCCTGTTTAACAGTACCAGAGTAAACACGGAAAAAGGTCAAGGTTCCAACGAACGGGTCTGTTGCAATCTTAAATGCGAGTGCAGCAAACGGCGCTTTATCATTAGCTGGACGTTCTTCCTCAGTACCATTCTCTAAGATACCTTGGATTTGTTTCACTTGCTCTGGTGACGGCATATATTCAACAACGCCATCAAGCACAGCTTGAACGCCTTTGTTTTTAAATGCGCTACCACAAGTAACTGGAACAATCTCATTTGCTAATGTTCGTTGGCGTAAAGCATTTTTAATTTCTGCTTCACTTAACTCTTCACCTTCTAAGTATTTATCCATTAGTTCTTCTGTTGCTTCAGCAGCGCTTTCAACTAAATGAGCGCGCCATTCTTCAGCTAATTCCAGAAGTTCTGCCGGTATTGCCTCATAAGAGAAAGTCATACCCTGGTCCGCTTCGTTCCAGTTAATCACTTTCATTTTTATAAGGTCAATAACACCTTTAAAGTCGTCCTCAGCGCCTACAGGCAACTGAATTGGAACAGGCGTTGCTCCAAGACGAGATTTCACCTGGCTGACCACTGCTAAGAAGTCTGCGCCCGTGCGATCCATTTTATTTACGAAGATCATTCTCGGAACTTCGTATTTGTTCGCTTGACGCCAAACTGTCTCAGTTTGCGGCTGTACACCAGATGAAGCACAAAGAACAACTACCGCACCATCTAATACGCGTAAAGAACGCTCTACTTCGATAGTGAAATCTACGTGTCCTGGAGTATCAATAATATTGATACGATGGGCGTCAAATTGAGCGTCCATCCCTTTCCAAAAACACGTTGTTGCAGCAGAAGTGATTGTGATACCACGCTCTTGTTCCTGCTCCATCCAATCCATAGTTGCAGCGCCATCATGTACTTCACCGATCTTATGAGAAAGACCTGTGTAGAACAGAACACGTTCTGTTGTGGTGGTTTTGCCTGCATCTACGTGAGCAACAATACCTATATTACGATAGCGCTCAAGTGGAGTTGTACGTGCCATATGATCCTCTTAAAGGTTAAAGACAGATTACCAACGGTAATGAGCGAATGCTTTATTCGCTTCAGCCATACGGTGAACGTCTTCACGTTTCTTAACCGCAGTGCCTTTATTATCTGAAGCGTCAACGATTTCTTGAGCTAAACGTAAGCCCATAGATTTTTCGCCACGCTTACGTGCAGCGTCTACTAACCAACGCATACCTAATGCGTTACGACGAACTGGACGTACTTCAACTGGTACTTGATAAGTTGAACCACCAACACGGCGAGATTTAACCTCTACCTGTGGACGGATGTTATCAAGTGCAGTTTCAAAGATTTCTAGGTGCGACTTGCCTGATTTCTCAGCAGCCACGTCTAGCGCACCATAAACAATTTTTTCAGCAGTAGATTTCTTGCCGTCTAACATCACGATGTTAACGAATTTAGCAAGAAGTTCCGATCCGAACTTAGGATCTGGAAGAATTTTACGTTGACCGATTACGCGTCTTCTAGGCATTTTGTATCTCCGGTTTATTCAGGTTTGCTCTTTCGAGTCAATCACCCAAAACAATAATTATAAATATTTAGTGCTTGGCCTTACTAACGGAATACAATTACCCTTTAGGGCGTTTTGCACCGTATTTAGAACGAGCTTGACGACGATCGCTAACGCCTGCACAGTCAAGTGCACCACGAACAGTGTGAAAACGCACACCTGGTAAATCTTTAACACGACCACCACGGATTAGGATTACACTATGCTCTTGAAGGTTATGACCTTCACCGCCAATGTATGAAGTTACTTCGAAACCGTTAGTTAAACGTACACGAGCTACTTTACGTAACGCCGAGTTTGGTTTCTTAGGTGTAGTTGTATATACGCGAGTACATACACCGCGCTTTTGCGGACACGCTTTTAGTGCAGCTGAGTTACTTTTCGTAACCTTGCTACGGCGTGGCTTACGCACTAGCTGGTTAATAGTTGCCATTTAAATAGCTCCTGAAATTAAAATTACTACTGAAAAAAATAAAAAAATCCGCCCTTTATTTACGAGCCTGCATTAAGCACACAAGTAAATGGGTGGCGGAATTTTAATGAGCAAAGTTTAACCTGTCAACCTAAACTAATCGTAAGACAGCATATAACTGCCTTACGATCACTTAATCTATTGATTAAGAACAGTTTATTGATTTCCAGACAAATCAGCATTTAGAGCGTCTGTAAGTGCTTGAGTCGCCTCTTCTGCACTTACTGTTTGCTCTTCTACTACTACTTTGCTTTGTTTACGGCGAGCCATACGTTCTTGATGATACGCAAAACCGGTACCGGCTGGGATCAAACGACCCACAATTACGTTTTCTTTAAGACCGCGAAGCTCATCGCTCTTACCATTCACTGCCGCATCTGTAAGAACACGTGTTGTCTCTTGGAAAGACGCTGCAGAGATGAAAGATTCTGTTGCTAGTGATGCTTTTGTGATACCCATTAACTGGATTTCAAACTTAGCTGGTATCTTACCTTGTTTTTCAAGGTCACGGTTTGCGATATTAACGCGCGCCACTTCGATTTGTTCACCGGCTAAGAAGTCAGTATCACCGCCGTGTATAATGGTACATTTACGAATCATCTGACGGATAATTGTTTCAATGTGCTTGTCATTGATCTTAACGCCTTGCAAACGGTAAACCTCTTGCACTTCGTTAACGATGTAGTTAGCAACATGAGTCACACCACGTAGGCGTAAGATGTCATGCGGCGATTCAGGACCATCGGCGATAACTTCACCTTTAGACACTTGCTCACCTTCAAACACGTTAAGTTGACGCCACTTAGGAATCATTTCTTCGTAATGATCACCTTCAGCTGGAGTAATAACTAAACGTTTCTTACCTTTAGTCTCTTTACCGAAGCTAATAGTACCTGTGATCTCAGCTAAGATAGCTGGCTCTTTAGGTTTACGCGCTTCAAATAAGTCGGCTACGCGTGGTAGACCACCCGTGATATCACGAGTTTTCGAACCTTCTTGTGGTATACGTGCTAACACGTCACCAGGGTTTGCTGTAACGCCGTCAATAACTTCAATCGTAGTGAATGAAGGAAGACGTGTTTCTTGCAGACCGCGCTCTTCACTTTCAATGATAAGCTTAGGTTCTTTAGTATTTACTTTAGCAAGATCTTTAACAACTACACGGGTTAAACCTGTTAGTTCATCAGTCTGTGCTTCAGTATTTGAGTCATCGATGTCGCTAAACGATACTTTTGACTTATGCTCAAGAACGATTGGGTGACTATGCGGGTCCCAAGTAGCAACGATGTCGTTACCTTGAACTTCAGCATTGTCTTGCACTGTTAATACCGCACCGTAAGGTACTTTATAACGTTCTTTTTCACGACCATAGCTATCAATGATAGTGATCTCAGTAGAACGTGAGGTAATAACAATCTTACCATCTGTATTTAATACATATTTAGCGTTATGAAGTTTTAATGTACCGTTAGTTTTAACTTGTACATTATTTTCAGCTGACGCTCTTGATGCCGCACCACCGATGTGGAATGTACGCATCGTAAGCTGTGTACCCGGCTCACCGATTGACTGCGCCGCGATAACACCTACTGATTCACCCGCGTTGATGATATGACCACGTGCAAGGTCACGACCATAACACTTAGCACATACACCAAAGTCGTTATCACATGTGATAACAGAACGTACGCGAACTTCATCCACTGAGTGCTCTTCTAAAAGGTCACACAGTTTTTCGTCAAGCATGATATTACGCTCAACAAGTACAGTATTAGTACCTGGAATTACAATATCTTCAGCAACAACACGACCAAGAACACGTTCACGAAGTGCTTCTACAACATCACCACCTTCAATAAGCGGTTTCATTGTTAAGCCATCTTCTGTGCCACAATCATCTTCGTTGATTACCAAATCTTGTGCAACGTCTACTAGACGACGCGTTAGGTAACCCGAGTTAGCTGTTTTAAGTGCAGTATCGGCAAGACCTTTACGCGCACCATGCGTTGAGATGAAGTACTGAAGTACGTTTAGACCTTCACGGAAGTTAGCTGTGATTGGCGTCTCGATGATTGAACCATCTGGACGTGCCATTAGACCACGCATACCCGCCAACTGACGAATCTGTGCAGCACTACCACGAGCACCTGAGTCGGCCATCATAAACACTGAGTTAAATGACGGTTGCTCTACTTCTTCACCTTTAGCATTAATAACTGTGTCTTTTGACAAGTTAGCCATCATCTCACGTGACAAGTTTTCGTTTACACGTGACCAGATATCGATAACTTTATTGTACTTTTCACCAGCCGTTACAAGACCTGATTGGAATTGTTGGTTGATTTCAGTAACTTCAGCTTCAGCTGATTCAATGATCTGTGCTTTAACCGGTGGGATAACTAAGTCATCAATACCGATAGAAACACCTGATTTCATTGCATAATGGAAACCGGTGTACATAACTTGGTCAGCAAAAACAACAGTGTCTTTAAGACCTAGACGACGGTAACATTCATTCAATAAGCTAGAAATCTGCTTTTTACCTAATGCTTGGTTGATTGACTCAAACGGCATACCTTTAGGTAAAATTAAAGATAGAATTGCACGACCAACAGTTGTATCGATTACAGTAACAGTGTCTTCTACTATGCCGTCTTCGTTTTTAACTGATTGGCTAATACGTACTTTCACGATTGCGTGAAGGTCAGCATTGCCACTGCGGTATGCTTTTTCTGCTTCTTTTGGATCTTTAAATATCGCGCCTTCGCCTTTAGCGTTAATGCGGTCACGAGTCATGTAATAAAGACCCAATACAACATCCTGTGAAGGAACGATGATTGGCTCACCATTCGCAGGAGATAGAATGTTGTTTGTTGACATCATTAAGGCACGAGCTTCAAGCTGTGCTTCGATTGTTAACGGTACGTGTACCGCCATTTGGTCACCATCGAAATCGGCGTTGTAGGCCGCACATACTAATGGATGCAAATGAATCGCTTTACCTTCGATAAGCACAGGTTCAAACGCTTGGATACCCAAACGGTGAAGTGTTGGTGCACGGTTAAGTAATACTGGATGTTCACGAATTACTTCGTCAAGTACATCCCATACTTCCGGAACTTCACGTTCAACCATCTTCTTAGCTGCTTTGATTGTCGTAGCCATGCCGCGACGCTCTAATTTGCCATAGATGAATGGTTTGAATAACTCTAGTGCCATCTTCTTAGGAAGACCACATTGGTGAAGCTTAAGAGTAGGACCTACTGTGATTACAGAACGGCCTGAATAATCTACACGCTTACCAAGTAAGTTCTGACGGAAACGACCTTGCTTACCCTTGATCATATCAGCAAGAGATTTAAGAGGACGTTTGTTAGAACCTGTAATTGCACGACCACGACGACCGTTATCAAGTAGCGCATCTACCGCTTCTTGTAACATACGTTTTTCGTTGCGTACAATAATGTCTGGTGCTGCTAAATCTAGTAGACGCTTAAGACGGTTATTACGGTTAATAACACGACGGTAAAGGTCGTTTAGATCAGATGTCGCAAAACGACCACCGTCTAATGGTACTAATGGGCGAAGATCAGGTGGCAATACTGGAAGTACTGTCATGATCATCCACTCAGGGTTATTACCTGATTGGTGGAACGATTCCATTAACTTAAGACGTTTAGTGATTTTTTTACGCTTAGTTTCAGAGTTAATTGTTGGTAACTCTTCACGCATCTCAGCAATTAATTGAGCAAGATCAAGTTCACGAAGCAAGTCTAAAACTGCTTCAGCACCCATCTTCGCTTCAAATTCATCACCGTGCTCTTCTAGTGAATCTAAGTATTCTTCTTCACCTAATAGTTGACCACGCTCAAGCGTTGTCATACCAGGCTCAGTTACTACGAATGATTCGAAGTAAAGAACACGTTCAATATCACGAAGCGTCATATCTAGCATTAAGCCAATACGTGACGGTAATGATTTTAAAAACCATATATGTGCAACTGGGCTCGCAAGGTCGATATGACCCATACGATCGCGTCGCACTTTAGTGAGTGTTACTTCAACGCCACACTTTTCACAGATCACACCACGGTGTTTAAGGCGTTTATATTTACCACATAAACACTCATAATCTTTCACTGGGCCGAAAATACGGGCACAGAATAAGCCGTCGCGCTCAGGCTTGAAAGTACGGTAGTTAATAGTCTCAGGTTTCTTTACTTCACCGTATGACCATGAACGAACCATGTCTGGTGAAGCAAGACCAATGCGAATTGCATCGAATTCTTCGGTCTTATTTTGTTGCTTCAGAAACTTAAGTAAGTCTTTCACCTTAGCTCTCCTGTCGGAGTTAATCTTGAGGACGGATAGTCTCGTCCCTACATTCTATTCAGCCGTAACAGATGCTGCAGCGTTAACTGCAGCATCTAATTGGCTTAATTTTCTTCCAACTCGATGTTGATACCCAGTGAGCGGATTTCTTTCAACAATACGTTGAACGATTCTGGCATACCTGGTTCCATTTTATGGTTACCATCAACGATGTTTTTATACATCTTAGTACGACCGTTCACGTCATCCGATTTCACTGTTAGCATTTCTTGTAGAGTGTAAGCAGCACCGTAAGCTTCAAGTGCCCATACTTCCATCTCACCAAAACGCTGGCCACCGAACTGTGCTTTACCACCCAGCGGCTGCTGAGTAACAAGGCTGTAAGAACCAGTAGAACGTGCGTGCATCTTATCGTCAACCAAGTGGTTAAGTTTAAGCATATACATGTAACCAACAGTTACTTGACGTTCAAACTGATCGCCAGTACGGCCATCATAAAGTGTAACCTGACCACTTCGAGGATATCCACCAAGCTCAAGCATGTCTTTGATTTCGCTTTCTTTCGCGCCATCAAATGCAGGAGTAGCTATTGGTAAACCACCTTTTAAGTTTTCAGCTAGACGACGAATTTCGTCATCAGTGAAGCTAGCAATGTCTACAACTTGGCGAGATTCACCAATTTCGTAAGCTTGCTTGATGAATTCACGCAGCTCATGAAGCTCACGTTGTTCTTTCATCATCTCTTCAATACGTTCACCGATACCACGTGCAGCAAGACCCATATGTGTTTCAAGGATCTGACCGATGTTCATACGCGATGGTACACCTAGTGGATTCAATACGATATCTACCGTACGACCTTTGTCATCGTAAGGCATATCTTCTACTGGTACGATAGTCGAGATAACACCTTTGTTACCGTGACGACCCGCCATTTTATCACCCGGTTGGATACGACGTTTAACAGCTAGGTATACTTTAACAATCTTAAGTACGCCTGGTGCTAAATCATCACCTTGGGTAATTTTACGACGTTTGTTTTCAAACTTTTTATCGTATTCAGCTTTAAGCTCATCGTACTGTGCAGCTAGTTGCTCAAGCTCAGCTTGCTTGTCTTCTTCAGCAAGGCTTTGCGTAAGTACTTTTTCAGCATTAAGAGATGCAAGTTTTTCTTCATCAAAACCAGCAGCTATAAGTAGCTTGCGTGCACGGTCTAAAACGCCTGCTTCTAAAATACGGAACTCTTCGTTGAAGTCTTTCTTCGCTTCGCGAAGCTGCATATCTTCAACTTCTAACGCACGTTTATCTTTTTCAACACCATCACGGGTGAAAACTTGCACGTCAATTACAGTACCAGTTACAGAGTTTGGTACACGTAAAGAGCTGTCTTTAACGTCAGACGCTTTTTCGCCGAAGATAGCACGTAGTAGCTTCTCTTCAGGTGTAAGCTGTGTCTCGCCTTTAGGAGTCACTTTACCTACTAGGATATCGCCGCCTTTAACTTCAGCACCAATATATACAACGCCTGATTCATCAAGCTTGCCTAGCGCAGACTCACCCACATTCGGGATATCTGCAGTGATCTCTTCAGGACCTAATTTAGTATCACGGGCAACACACTGTAGTTCTTGAATATGGATAGTCGTTAGACGATCTTCTTCAACTACGCGCTCTGATAACAAGATTGAATCTTCGAAGTTGTAACCGTTCCATGGCATGAATGCCACGCGAAGGTTTTGACCAAGGGCTAAGTCACCTAAGTCAGTCGAAGGACCATCTGCTAACACGTCACCACGAGTAACCGGTTCGCCAACCATACAAGTTGGTTTTTGGTTAATACATGTATTTTGGTTAGAACGTGTGTATTTGGTTAAGTTGTAGATGTCGATGCCCGCTTCACCAGGGATGCGTTCTTCTTCATGTACATTTACAACGATGCGACTTGCGTCAGCATACATTACTTCACCACCACGTTTAGCAACGATAGTTACACCAGAGTCTTTCGCTAGTGTTAACTCAATACCAGTACCTACTAACGGTTTATCCGCTTTCAATGTTGGTACTGCTTGACGTTGCATGTTTGAACCCATCAATGCACGGTTAGCATCATCGTGTTCTAGGAACGGGATAAGTGCTGCCGCTACAGAGATCACCTGTTGTGGTGATACATCCATATACTGCTGGTCCATGCGACCCATAAAGGTAGATTCACCTTTGTGACGACATGGGATAAGTTCATCAACAAACTCATTGGTTTCAGTTAAGTTTGAGTTCGCCTGTGCGATAACAAACTGACCTTCTTCAATGGCTGATAAGTAATCAACTTCATCAGTTACAACACCATCTACCACTTTGCGGTAAGGTGTTTCTAAGAAACCGTAGTCATTTGTACGTGCGTACGTAGACAACGAGTTAATTAGACCGATGTTTGGACCCTCAGGAGTCTCGATTGGACATACGCGACCATAGTGAGTTACGTGAACGTCTCGTACTTCAAAGCCTGCGCGTTCACGAGTTAGACCGCCCGGACCTAATGCAGAGATACGACGTTTATGCGTAACTTCTGATAGTGGGTTATTTTGGTCCATAAACTGTGATAACTGAGACGAGCCGAAGAACTCTTTAACCGCTGCCGAAATAGGCTTAGCGTTAATAAGATCTTGTGGCATTATCGCGTCAAGGTCACCTAAGCTTAAACGCTCACGTACAGCACGTTCAACACGTACTAGACCAACACGGAATTGGTTCTCAGCCATTTCGCCAACACTACGTATACGACGGTTGCCTAAGTGATCGATATCATCAACATCGCCTTGACCGTTACGAATAGCAATTAATACTTTCATAACAGACACGATGTCTTCTTTGCTTAATGTGCCTGGGCCTGTGTCTGTATCGTAACCAACACGGCTATTGAACTTCATACGACCTACAGTTGATAAGTCATAACGCTCTTCAGAAAAGAACAAGTTCTGGAATAAGGCTTCAGCCGCGTCTTTCGTCGGTGGCTCGCCTGGGCGCATCATGCGGTAAATTTCTACTAGTGCTTCTAAACGGCTGCTTGAAGAGTCAATGTTCAATGTATTTGACATGTAAGCACCGCTGTCCACTTCATTGATATATAAAGTATCAATTTTAGTGTGACCGGCTTTAACCAATTCAGCCATTAGCTCTAGAGTTAGCTCGTCATTTGCATTTGCAATAACTTCACCAGTTGACTCATCAACATAGTTTTTAGCTACAATACGGCCAATGATGTACTCATGTGGTACTTCTAATTGCTTAATGCCTTTCTTCTCGATGCTCTTGATGTGGCGAGCCGTAACACGACGACCGCTTTCAACAAATACTTCACCGTCTTCGCTCTTGATATCAAAAGCGGCAGTTTCACCACGTAAACGCGAAGGTACAAGTTCCATAAGAACTTTACCATTCGTTACTTCAAACGTAGTGTTATCGAAGAACATATCTAGGATTTCTTCGCTAGAATACTCTAGTGCACGTAGGATGATGGACGCCGGTAATTTACGACGGCGGTCAATACGTACATATAAGTTATCTTTTGCATCAAATTCGAAGTCTAACCATGAACCACGGTAAGGTATAACGCGTGCGTTATATAATACTTTACCCGATGAGTGGGTTTTACCGCGGTCGTTATCAAAGAATACACCAGGGCTACGGTGTAGCTGAGAAACGATAACACGCTCTGTACCATTGATTACAAAAGTACCGGTATCTGTCATGAGCGGAATTTCGCCCATGTAAACTTCTTGCTCTTTAATGTCTTTAACTGTGCCTGGTGCTTCTTTGTCCATAACAACAAGACGCAGTTTCACGCGAAGTGGAGCAGAATAAGTCACACCGCGAATTTGACATTCTTTTACATCGAAAACTGGCTCACCAATACGGTAACTTACGTATTGAAGCTCAGAATTTCCCGAGTAGCTTTTAATAGGGAACACAGAACGGAAGGCAGCTTCCAAACCATGATCGCCATCAGCGTCCGGCACTAAGAATTTTTTAAACGATTCTAACTGTGTAGACAGTAAAAAAGGTATATCCAAAACTTGTGGACGTTTACCAAAATCCTTACGGATACGTTTCTTTTCAGAATAAGAGTAAGCCATGGGGTTCCTCAGCTTGCTGATCTTTGACCCGACCTGTTCTTGTAAGAACAGACTTAACTGGCAGCTATGCCAAGATTTTACAACATTTAACTGTTGTTCTAATTAGATCCCACTTTAACACTAGCAAACTATAAAGCGTTGAAAGTAAAGAAAAAATCAGATTTTATTTGAACTAAAAGAGTGCATCACTCTATAGCGCAAAAAGGCCGGTGATTAAATAATCACCAGCCCTTGCCTGATTTCTCAGGCAGCGAACTTAGCAAAAGCTAAATTACTTAACCTCAACTTCAGCACCAGCTTCAGTAAGATCTTTTGCAAGTGCTTCAGCTTCTTCTTTAGATACACCTTCTTTAACAGGTGTAGGAGCAGCTTCAACAAGAGCTTTCGCTTCTTTAAGGCCAAGGCCAGTTGCGCTACGAACAGCTTTGATTGCAGAAACCTTGTTAGCGCCAGCGCCAGTAAGGATTACGTCAAATTCTGTTTTCTCTTCAGCAGCTTCAGCAGCTGGACCAGCTACCATTGCAGCTGCAGCAGTTACGCCGAATTTTTCTTCCATTGCTTCGATAAGAGCAACAACGTCCATTACTGACATTTCAGCAATTGCGTCAAGGATTTGGTCTTTAGATACAGACATTACAAATTTCCTAATAATTAACGGACATTACGTCCAAATAAATTTTACACCGAAAGTGAGATTAAACAGCTTAAAATTAAGCAGCTTGCTCTTCTTTCTGTACACGTACTGCTTCAATTGTTTTACACAATTTGCCAGCAGACGCTTCTTTCATAGCACTCATTAAGCGTGCAACAGCTTCATCGTATGTAGGTAATGTAGCAAGCATTGCTGCATCAACAACATTTCCTTCAAAAGCGGCCGTTTTAAGCTCGAATTTCTCATTCTTTTTCGCGAAATCTGAAAAGATACGCGCAGCAGCACCTGGGTGCTCTGATGAGAAAGCGATTAAGCTTGGACCAACAAATGAATCAGAAAGACACTCAAAATCTGTTCCTTCAAGAGCACGTTTTGCTAAAGTGTTACGGACAACTTTCATCCAAACACCATTTGCACGAGCTTCTTTACGAAGGGCAGTGATTGCGCCAACTGTTACACCACGAGAATCTGCAACAACTGCAGATAGAGCACCATTGGCTGCTTCGTTGACTTCAGCAACTATTGCTTTTTTGCCTTGAAGATTTAAAGCCATGGGTGTTACTCCTGGTTTAATGGGGGTACCGATTATCGGATTCCCCTGTTCTACTCTTCCCTACCAAACAAGGTAGAGATGCTTTTTACGGCGAGAGCCAGAAGGATTAGGAAAAATCTATCTGGGGTCTACACCGTCTACGTAGGTGAATATTAAGGCCGAAGCCACCTACGGTCTTGGACGGAAGCCCAATTTATCGTTAACCCCGAAGGCTTAACGAAATTATGGACTTCAACCCGAATTCTTTACTTTGCAAATTAATAAATTAATAAATTAATCAACAAAATGGCGCGAAATTATAGTACAAATTTCACGCCATGTAAACACTCAATTAAGCAACAATAGTGCTTAAAGTGTTTTGGTCAACAGAAACACCTGCGCCCATTGTTGTAGAGATAGTTACTTTCTTCAAGTAAACACCTTTAGCTTGAGAAGGTTTAGCCTTCTTAAGCGCAACAATTAGAGCTTCAAGGTTTTGTTGCAACTGCTCTGCAGTGAAATCAACCTTACCAATAGTAGTATGGATGATGCCATTTTTGTCATTACGGTAACGTACTTGACCTGCTTTAGCATTTTTAACTGCTTCTGCAACGTTAGGCGTTACAGTACCAGTTTTAGGGTTTGGCATTAGACCACGTGGGCCTAAGATTTGACCTAGTTGACCAACAACACGCATAGCGTCTGGTGATGCAACAACAACGTCAAAGTTCATCTCGCCTTTTTTAACTAGTTCAGCAAGATCTTCCATACCTACTAATTCAGCACCGGCTTCTTTTGCAGCTTCTGCATTAGCGCCTTGTGTGAATACAGCAACACGAACGTCACGACCAGTACCGTTAGGTAGTACAGTAGCACCACGAACGTTTTGATCAGATTTACGAGCATCGATACCAAGGTTAACGGCAACGTCAACACTTTCTACGAATTTAGCTGTCGCTAACTCTTTTAAAAGAGCAACTGCTTCATTGATTTCGTAATCTTTAGTTACTTCCACTTTTTCGCGGATAGTACGCATACGTTTAGTTAATTTAGCCATTTCTTAGTCCTCTACGTTCAAGCCCATCGCACGCGCAGAACCTGCGATAGTGCGAACCGCTGCGTCCATATCGGCAGCTGTAAGGTCAGTTCGTTTTGTCTCAACAATTTCTTCAAGTTGAGCACGAGTTACTGTGCCTACTTTATCAGTGTTAGGACGGCCTGAGCCTGACTTGATACCAGCAGCTTTCTTAAGTAAGTAAGCAGCAGGTGGCGTTTTCATGTCGAACGTAAATGAACGGTCACCGTAAACAGAGATCACTACAGGAACTGGAGCGCCTTTTTCGATAGACTCTGTACGTGCGTTAAACGCTTTACAGAATTCCATGATGTTTACACCGTGTTGACCTAGTGCAGGACCTACTGGAGGACTAGGATTAGCCATACCAGCGGCAACTTGTAGCTTGATTAGAGCTTCAACTTTTTTAGCCATTATAAATACCTCATTTGGTGGGTCTCAGCCTTGTGCGCGCGAGGACGCGTACTCTAACGGCTTCCCAGTTTAAAAATTGGTTTCGTACTTTTTGCACAGTAAAAATAAATTTTACCTTAATACAAAAGGCCGCTGATTATAAGTTAATCAGCGGCCTTTTTCAAGCTTCATGCCAAAATTTAAATAAAAATTAGCGAAGCTTTTTTAATCAATTACTTATCTTGCTCAACTTGACCGAATTCAAGCTCAACTGGCGTAGAACGACCAAAAATAAGTACAGATACTTTTACGCGGCTCTTTTCGTAGTCAACTTCTTCAACTACACCACTGAAATCTGCAAATGGTCCATCAGTAACGCGAACAACTTCACCTGGTTCAAATAATGTAGCAGGTTTAGGTGCTTCAGCATTTTCTTGAAGGCGATTAAGAATGCGTTCTGCTTCTTTAGGACTGATTGGAGCAGGACGATCAGACGTTCCACCAATAAAGCCCATTACACGTTCAGTGCTGTTCACTAAGTGCCAGCTTGCGTCGTTCATATCCATTTGTACTAATACATAACCTGGAAAGAATTTACGCTCAGATTTACGCTTTTGGCCAGCGCGCATCTCAACAACTTCTTCAGTTGGTACTAGTATCTCACCAAAGCTCGATTCAAGACCTTCGATTTTAATGTGTTCAGTTAACGTTTGAGCTACACGCTTTTCGTAACCAGAAAAGGCTTGTACTACATACCAACGTAACTTAATTTCTTTGTTCTCGTTCTCATCCGACATGGGATCAGATCTCCAATCCAGTTAAAAAGCCTACAGCGCGGAATAAAATGCCATCTAATCCCCAAAGGATAAGTGCCATAATCACTGTTGCAACCATTACAATTAATGTCGTGTGGGTAGTTTCTTGGCGCGTTGGCCAAATAACTTTGCGTACTTCAATTCGAGCTTCTTTAGCGAAAGCAAGAAAGTTACGTCCCTTAAATGTTTGCGAGGCAATTGCTAATCCGGCCGCTATTGCAACAACAACGCCAATAGCACGTAGTAATACAGATTGATCTGCATACATGTGATTACCAACAACTGCGCCTGCAAGTAGCGCGATTGCTACTAACCACTTTACTGACTCCATCGCACTTGATGGTGTTTCTACATTCGTGCTCATAATATTATTACCTTAACTACAGACACAACAACCCTACACTACGGCAGGGTTAATCCATTAAAATCTAAACTTAAAAACAGACTTAATTTAAACCGGTTTTTAATCTCAGACTACTCAAATAACAAGTAAAACTGGCAGGGGCGGAGAGATTCGAACTCCCAACCATCGGTTTTGGAGACCGCTGTTCTACCAATTGGAACTACGCCCCTGCAAAGTGGATGCCTATTATACTTACGCAGTTCATTAACACAAGCCTAAAAGATACCCACATTGGAAAATCTAATTAATTAATTACATTATTGTTTAAACTGCTAATAATTTAATCGGTTAGATAAACCTACAATCCAAAGATATTGATTATTTCCCTATGGTTTTATAAACGTCACTTAACAAGCTTGAAGCGCCAAACCTAAATGTATTTGCTTGCAAATAATCATCACCCATTATTGCGCGTGCTAGCGTTAAATAATCACTAGCATCAGCCACTGTTTTAACACCACCGGCAGCTTTAAAGCCAACACGTTTATCCGAGTTCTTAATGGCTGTTAGCATAATTTTTGTTGATTCAAGGGTCGCATTAATGGCTACTTTACCCGTACTGGTTTTTACAAAATCAGCACCGCCTTCAATTGCAAGCTTCGTGGCTTGTGTTATGAGCGCTTCGGTTTTTAGCTCGCCGCTTTCTATTATTACTTTTAGCTGGGCATGCGACCCACACACTTTTTTACTTTCGCTTACATAGCTAAGTACTGTTTGAACATCGCCCGCTATTAACTTTTTATAAGGGATAACGAGGTCAATTTCGTCAGCGCCGCGCTCTATAGCAATAAGTGTTTCGTTAATTACATCACTCAGTGGTGCATCACCCGTTGGAAAATTAGTGACCGTTGCAACTTTTACGTGGTTAAGCTCACGTGCTGCGAGTGCTATTTTTGCATCATCAACAAAGTCGCTGTAAACACATACTGCGGCAGGCGTGCCCAGCGTCGGGTTTATACTATCAACAAGCGCTTGAATGCTTTTGCTGGTATCGCTAGTGTTTAAGCTTGTTAAATCCATCAGTGCGACTGCTAATGCGGCATCTTTTTGGTGTTGTGTCATTAGAGCTCCGTTGCTTATGTAATACCAATTTTATTAAAAAAATAATCATTTTAGCGTATTAAATAACTCACTAACTACGTTAAAAATTATTTATATAGAACAACTATGTATCATAATTTTAGCCTTGTTATTGAGCTATTTTCTTGTCGCTATAATAGATCACTAATTTAATGCAATTGGTATAAGTACAAAATAGAATATGTCTCCATATTAACAAATTAAATCAAACTCGCTATAGCTCATAACCAAACACTATAAGCTGTATATTTCACTTGTAACTCGGCGCAATCCCTTGTTAACTAACTCTTAGGCCTAAAAAGCCCACCTATTATAACTTTTGGTTATATCAACTTGGTTTTAATTATTTTTTACTTATTGATAGCCGCTATATTCTGCTTATCAGAATAAAGCGTTTTCTTATATTTGAATTTGTTTAGGGGTCTTATTAACGTGCAGTATTTACCTATCTTTACCAAACTCGACAACAAACCAGTATTGGTTGTTGGCGGTGGAGAGGTCGCATTACGCAAATGTCGCGCGTTTTTAAAAGCGAGAGCAAGCGTTACTTTAGTAGCACCTTGGTTTTGCGACGAACTAAAAGAGCATGCACATAATAATGAAGTAACGCTTATTGATGCTTATTTTGATGAATCGCACCTTGATGGCAAAATGCTTGTTATTGCAGCAACCGACCGCGATGAAGTAAACAACAACGTATTTGAACTTGCCAATGCCCGCAATGTGTTTGTAAACGTGGTTGATGACCAACCTAAATGTACGTTTATATTTCCATCCATTGTAGACCGTGACCCAATTACGATTGCTATATCAAGTGCTGGCACAGCGCCCGTACTTGCACGTCGCTTACGCGAAAAGCTCGAAACTCTTATTCCACATCATATTGGCCCACTTGCAACACTTGTCGGTGGCTTTAGAGACAAAGTAAAAAAACGCTTTAAGCATTTTTCAGACCGCCGCCAATTTTGGGAAGGCGTGTTCGACTCATCTGTTGTGAGTAAAGTACAAACCGGCGATACCCAAGCCGCACAGCAGCAACTAGAGCAAATGCTAGATGCAAAAGCAGAACCTGAAGGCGAAGTATATGTAGTAGGTGCAGGCCCTGGCGATCCAGAGCTTTTAACACTTAAAGCACTGCAACTTATGCAACAAGCCGACGTCGTCGTTTACGACTTTTTAGTCTCTGACGAAATTATGGAACTAGTGCGCCGCGATGCTGACCTTATTTGTGTAGGTAAACGTTTGGGCGATCATAGTGTTGTTCAAGAAGATACCAACCAAATGCTGGTCGACCTTGCTAAACAAGGCAAAAAAGTGTGCCGCATTAAAGGTGGTGACCCGTTTATTTATGGCCGTGGTGGCGAAGAAGTACAAGTACTGGCTGCTAACAACGTAAATTATCAAATTGTTCCAGGTATTACAGCCGCTGCAGGTTGTAGTGCTTACGCGGGTATTCCGCTTACGCATCGCGACCATGCACAAGCCATTCAATTTGTAACTGGCCACTGTAAAAAAGACGGTCAAGAACTTGATTGGCAATCGCTGGCAAAAGCAAATCAAACGCTGGCTATTTACATGGGCGTAATTAAATCGCCGCACATACAAGGCGAGCTTTTAAAACATGGCCGCAAAGCCGACACCCCTGTTGCCATTATCGAAAACGGTACACGTAAAAATCAGCGTGTAGTAACAGGCCAATTAGGCGAACTTGCTGACTTAATTGAACGCAACAGCATTATATCGCCTGCGCTACTCATTATTGGTGAAGTAGCCGCCCTGCACTCGCAACTAGCGTGGTTTGGGAAAAACGAGCAAACAAGCAGCTTTGCACAGCCGCTAACAGATGTATCAAATACATAACCGAATTTTAAATTTGTAACTTTTAATCATTTTAGTAGGACGACTAACAATGGCTTTAACTCACCTTCAGCAACTTGAAGCTGAAAGTATCAAAATCATGCGCGAAGTCGCCGCTGAGTTTGAGAACCCAGTAATGCTTTACTCTATTGGTAAAGATTCGTCGGTACTTTTGCACTTAGCGCGTAAAGCATTTTACCCTGCAAAAATTCCGTTTCCGTTATTACACGTAGACACCAACTGGAAGTTTCGTGAAATGATTGAGTTTCGCGACCGTATAGCTAAAGAATACGGCTTTGATCTACTGGTACACAAAAATCCAGAAGGCATTGAAATGGGCGTAGGCCCGTTTACGCATGGCTCGGGTAAACATACCGACATAATGAAAACCCAAGGCTTAAAGCAAGCGCTAGATAAATACGGCTTTGATGCAGCATTCGGTGGCGCACGCCGAGACGAAGAAAAGTCACGCGCAAAAGAGCGTGTTTATTCGTTCCGCGACAAACACCACCGTTGGGACCCTAAAAACCAACGCCCAGAGCTTTGGAATACCTACAACAGCCAAGTTAATCCGGGTGAGAGCATTCGTGTTTTCCCATTATCTAACTGGACTGAGCTTGATATTTGGCAATACATTTATCAAGAAAACATCGAAATGGTGCCATTGTACCTAGCTAAAGATCGCCCAGTAGTTGAGCGCGACGGTACTTTGATTATGGTTGACGATGAGCGTATGCCTCTTAATGAAGGTGAAGTACCGCAAATGAAATCTGTACGTTTTCGTACATTAGGCTGCTACCCACTTACCGGTGCAGTTGAATCAACAGCCAGTACTTTAACCGAAATCATCGAAGAAATGCTGCTATCTACGTCATCTGAACGTGAAGGTCGTGTTATTGACCATGATTCAGCCGGCTCAATGGAGAAGAAAAAACGTGAGGGGTATTTTTAATGTCTAGCCAAAATAACGATACATTTAACGAAGTAAAAGAAATAGGCATAGACGCCTACCTAGCACGCCAACAAGACAAAAGCTTATTACGCATGCTTACTTGTGGCAGCGTAGATGACGGTAAATCAACACTGATTGGCCGCCTACTGCACGACAGCCACCAAATTTATGAAGATCAGCTAGCTGCCCTTCATAAAGATAACGAGAAAGTAGGTAATGCAGGTGAAGATCTTGACCTTGCTTTATTAGTTGATGGCCTACAAGCTGAGCGTGAGCAAGGTATTACCATTGACGTAGCGTACCGTTACTTTTCAACGGCTAAGCGTAAATTTATTATTGCCGACACACCTGGGCACGAGCAATACACGCGCAACATGGTAACCGGTGCATCAACAAGCGATGTCGCCATTATTTTGGTTGATGCGCGTTACGGCGTACAAGTACAAACTAAGCGCCATAGCTTTATTTGTGACTCGCTGGGCATTAAGCAGTTTGTTGTTGCCGTTAATAAAATGGATATCGTTGATTTTGACGAAACCGTGTATGAAAAAATTAAGGCCGATTACCTTAAATTTGCTGAGCAACTTAACGTATCAAACATTAAGTTTGTGCCTATGTCGGCGCTTAAAGGCGACAACGTAGTAACACGCTCTGCACATACACCGTATTACACCGACAAGCCGCTACTAGAGTTACTAGAAGATTCGCCAGCAGCCGAAATAGATACAGGCTTTGAAGCGCGCCTACCGGTGCAATATGTCGTGCGTCCTAACTTAAACTTCCGTGGTTTTCAGGGCACACTGACATCGGGCAAGATGCACGTAGGCGATGCTATAAGAGTATTACCGTCGGGTAAAACATCAAGCATTAAAGAAATTGTTACCTTTGATGGCAACCTAGACAGCGCCGAAGCAGGCCAAGCAATTACCGTTACCCTAAATAACGAAATTGATATTAGCCGAGGTGATGTAATCGTACCTGCAAATTCAACGGCCGCTGTAACTAACCAGTTGCAAGCTAAAATTGTGTGGATGCATGAATCGCCATTAGTGTTAGGTAAAAGCTATAACCTAAAACTAGGTAGCAAAAACACCTCAGCTATTGTTAAAAAGATTGACTACACAATTGATGTAAACACGCTTGAGCACGGCACTAGCGACTCACTGCAGTTAAACGAAATTGCGATTGTAACGCTTGAACTAACCGAAACTATTTTGGCAGACGAGTACCACAGCAATCACGAAACAGGCTCGTTTATCCTAATCGATCGCTTATCAAACCTAACTGTTGCTGCCGGTATGATTGAGCAAGTACTGCAAAGCCAAACAAAGCAAAGTAACTTTAGCGAATTTGAAGTTGAATTTAACAGCTTAGTACGCAAGCACTTCCCGCATTGGCAAGCGCTTGATATTTCTAAGTTATAAGTTAACTTTAGCCTGTTAGGAATTTAAAAGCATGGTAGAACAGCTCGTTTTAACAGGCATTATGCTTACCTTAGTCGGGTGCCTTTTTGGCACCCGTATTAATCCAGCATGGTTATTTGTAAGCGCTATTGGTACCAGCTACTTAGCAGGGCTAATTGATCTTGAAAGTATGTTAGTTAACTACGCTAACCCGTCGCTTATCACTTTAGTACTGTTGGTGTTAGTGTCGACCGCAATAGAAAAAACCACCCTAATTCAAAAGTTAGCGCAATCGCTATCTAAAGGTAGTTTAGTAAAATCGGTAACAAAATTAGGGTTATCAACCGCCTTTTTATCGTCGTTTACTAACAATACTGCCGTTGTTGCATCGCTTATTACCGCGATAAAAGACAACCCTAATCACTCCCCTTCAAAGCTATTATTACCGCTGTCGTACACTGCTATTTTGGGCGGCACCATTACGCTTATTGGTACATCAACCAACTTAATCGTTAATGGCTTTGCAGTAGATGCGGGAATGGAACCGCTGGGCTTTTTTGACTTTACCTTAGTGGGTTTAGGCGCGTTAAGCGTAGGCCTAATTACCATTTTAGTGATGCTTAAATACTTACCCGACAACGGTAAAAGCGACCAAGAAGTCGTGCCTTTTTACCTAGAAGGTAAAGTACAAGCAAGCTCAAAATTAATAGGCCAAACCGTAGAAGAAAACGGCCTACGTGATTTAAAAGACTTATTCCTTGCTGAAATTATTCGCGACGAGAGCCGCATTTGCGCAGTCACTCCACAGCAAATTATTCAAAAAGACGACGTGCTGCTGTTTGTAGGTGACATAAAATCGGTGCCATTACTTACCCGTTTCGACGGTTTAAAAGTAGTGCACGAGAATCATCAAAAAGACATAGAACACTTAGTAGAAGTAGTCGTAAGTCAATCTTCAAAATTTATTGGTAAAACCGTAAAAGAAGCCCGCTTTAGAGAGCAGTTTCATGCAGCCGTTATTGCCATTCGCCGTGGACATGACCGCTTACAAGGCGGCCTTGGGCAAGTGCAATTACAAGCTGGCGACTCACTTATACTCGCACCAGGCAAAAACTTTTACACTTTGCCTAATTTAAAGCGCGAATTTGTGTATATTTCAGGGTTTGACTTACAAGCCCACCTTGCGCCTAAACAATCAAACATTGTGCTACTAAGCTTTGCTGCAGTACTGGGTTTAAGCATTATTGGCATAGTGCCGCTAGTTAAAGGCTTATTAGTGTTACTGATTGGCTTAATGCTCAGTGGCACCATAAAACTTAACGAAGTAAAACGCCGTTTCCCTATCGAGTTATTGGTGGTTGTAGGTAGCGCCATTGGCCTTGCTAAATTAATGATAGGCACCGGACTTGCCGGGCAAATATCCGACGCCATGTTTATGGTACTTGGCGACTTTGGTCCGTACGGCGCGTTTATTGCCATATTTTTAATGACCGTATTATTTACCGAGCTTATTACTAATAACGCAGCAGCTGCCTTGTCGTTCCCTGTTGCTTACTCGCTCGCGGTTGGTTTTAATGTAGACCCACTACCGTTTATTATGGCGGTTGCCTTTGGCGCATCAGCCAGCTTTATATCGCCATTTGGGTATCAAACTAACCTAATGGTTTATAGCGCGGGTAACTATCGCTTAAAAGATTACATAGTGATGGGCTTACCCCTTTCTATTATTTATTCAATCACGGTATTAACCCTGATCCCGCTGGTATTTCCGTTTTAATACCTGCGCTCACAGCATAAGAGACTCTCACTATGGATGAAAATATAGTTTGGCATAACTACGCAACGACAAAAGCACAGCGTAGTGAGCAAAAAAAACATAAGCCCGCTATTTTATGGTTTACCGGCTTTTCAGGCTCTGGCAAAAGCACCGTAGCAAACGCACTAGAAGCGGCGCTTAATCAGCAAGGTACGCACACTTACCTGCTCGATGGCGACAACGTACGCCACGGTTTGTGTAAAGATCTAGGCTTTAGCGACGAAGACCGCATTGAAAACATACGCCGCGTAGGCGAAACCGCAAAACTAATGACCGACGCTGGCTTGTTAGTACTTACTGCGTTTATATCGCCTTTTAGAGCAGAACGCGACATGGTGCGCAGCTTAGTAGATGACGGCGAGTTTATTGAAGTATTTATCGATACCCCACTGGATGTATGCGAAAGCCGCGATCCAAAAGGCTTATACAAAAAAGCCCGCGCTGGAGAGATAAAACACTTCACTGGTATCGATTCAAGCTACGAAGTGCCAAACAATCCAGAAATAATTTTAGATACAAGTAAAAACACCCTAGACCAATCGGTTACACAACTGATAACGTATCTAAAACAAAAGCACATAATATAGGTTAACCCCATGAATCAAACCGAACTGCTAGAAGAAACCCTCATCCTTGCCCGCAAAGCAGGCCAAGCGATAATGGGAATTTACGAAAAGGATTTTAACGTTGAGTACAAAGCCGATGAAAGCCCCGTAACCGACGCCGATTTAGCAGCTCATAAACTGATTGTGGCAGGGCTTCAACAGCTCACACCTGATATTCCAATACTCAGTGAAGAAAACGCCGACATAAGCTGGGATGTACGCCAAACGTGGAAAAGCTACTGGTTAGTTGACCCAATCGACGGCACTAAAGAATTTATCAAAAAGAACGGTGAATTTACCGTAAACATCGCCCTAATTAAAAACGGCATTCCTATTTTAGCCGTAGTAGATGCACCTGCCCTTGGCGTATCGTACTTAGCTGCCGAAGCCATTGGCGCATTTAAAGATAAAGGCGATGAGCGAATTGAGCTTAAAGTAACAACTAAACCTAACAAAGGGTTAATTCGTGTTGTAGGCAGTCGCTCGCACCCATCACCCGATTTAGCCGAGTTTGTGAAACGCTTTGATGAGGTTGAAATGGTGTCTAAAGGCAGCTCACTAAAACTCTGTTTAGTCGCTGAGGGCAGCGCCGATATTTACCCGCGCTTAGGTCCAACTTGCGAATGGGATACAGGTGCAGGCCATGCAATCGCCGAAATAGCCGGTGCTAAAGTCACTAAGCTTGATGGCAGCCCGCTTATTTATAACACTAAAGATGAGTACTTAAATCCGTATTTTGTGGTTTCGGCTTTAGAGGGATAAGAGCAGTTTTGAGTGGTTAGCTATCAGTTGTCAGCAAGATAAGTGATAGCTTAACTACAGTAGTAATTTATTTTAACTATTAAATTTGAAGCTTTCTAACATTTCTATCCTCTGCTTTAAGCTCTCTAAATTAATTGAATTACGAAACCCGTCAAAACTTTTTGTTAATTGTATCACATCATTCGAATAGCCTTGTTCTTCTGTACTAGAACTTTCATCAGAAATCATATCCTCATGGTGCTTTAGTGCGTCTCCAATATTACCGTGGTATCTGTCGTTTTTTGCACCAATTAAAGAACTTTCAATTACTGCGCACGCTCTAGAATCTATTGATTTCAAACTAGGGGTTATTGAATGAAGAACTTGAATCAGCTTTTCTGGTGTATCTCCTCCATTAATATACCCACTATAGCTTCCGTAATAGTACTCTTTAGCTACAATCAAGAATGCTAGTAAGTCAGGATGTAGACACACATTTTCCGCTGTAGATTTAACTACTAAATTTACTTTCGCAAATAACTGCTCTACTTCCCTTAAAGACAGTTTTTTAGCTTTTGCCAATAGTTTAAAGGTATTCTTTAAGTGATCTTTTTCGTATCTAAATGCTTGGTATTGAGTTCTTTTCTGAAAGAAAATATCAAACTCAAATATTATATAAAGCTGTTCTATAAATGCGTCTAAATCACTCTCAGGTAAAATATACTCAATATCAATAAACCGCCTAAGATAACCCATTGCTTCAAACCCTGCACCATAGACCCCTTTAACACTATGAGACAGCTGAAGTTTGTCCATTGCAATTACAAATACAAGACCTTCAATATCTAAAAGATGTTTTATTCTCTCTAGTAACTCAATTGCGTAAGTAGGTCTGCACCGATCCAATTCATCAATAATAATAAATAATTGGCTTGTAGCTCCATCTTCATTTTTTAAAGCTTTTGATACATTCTCTTTAAATGAAGTAATAGCCTCTTTACTCTTTGTATAATCATCCAAAAAATCTTTAGATAATCCCTCCGTGAATTTGGCTGCTTCAGCTTCAATTACTTTTTCAGCGTCAATTATTCCAGCAGTAGCAAGCTTTACTAACACGGGTAAACCTTTTTTTAAAATTTGTGCACCTGCACTCTTTGCATTAACCCATGCTTTACTTTTCTCTTTATCTCCCTCAACAAGAGACTCTATTTTTTTATTAACCTCGCCCAGAAATGCTTGCAGTGGATCATTAACGAAATCAGTTTCCCAGGCACTAAAGTAAATTGCCGAACAATCATTTATTTGTAGGTTAGCTTTTAACATCTCCAAAAATGTAGTTTTACCTTGCCCCCAAGGAGCATTCACGGATAAAACAATCGGTGAGCTAATGTTTTTGAGGAGTGTAGTAAAGTTTTCGATATGAGGTTTTCGTCCAAGCTTGTCATTCTCAAAAGGGTCGTTTGGATCAATAATTATTTTATGTGATTTAAATTCCATTTATGTATTCTTCTCCGATTCCAGCATTGAAAGGTCAACTCAAAAAACTAATCTTATATTCACATCAGAAAGCTCTAATGTAAACATTGCTTCTCAATAGTAATGTGCAAGCAAAAAAGCATGCGTTTTTATTACCTTCTCGATTACTACATACCACACTCATAATAATCCCTTTAGATCAGGTTTTATTTTTAGTTTAGGAGGAAAGTCAAAAAGATGGAGTAGGCTATTCCTTCTACAACCCTTAACGATTTTGCTGGGCGATAAACGCAAGCGAGTGCTGATTAAATAAGTCAGGACGTTCCACATTACAAACATGGCCGCAATGGTGAATAGTTTGCAGTACGCTATTTTTATGGCGCTTTACCATTTCTTTAACAGGGCCAAGGAACATATGATCTTCTTTGCCCATAATGTAAAGAATGGGAATATCAATGTCTTTTTCTTTGAAGTATTGCATTAAAGGATTTACGTCCATGGCTAATTTAAACCATTTTATAAACTCTTTTTGGCACAAGCGTTTTGCTTCACGAACAAACAAAAGTCGAGATTCTTTATGGCGCTTTTTAGGCATCATAATAAAAGCAAATAAACGATACAGCCACATATAAGGCAAGAAGTGTTTAAAAGTATTACCTAAATAAACCAATGTATTACTGCGCGTATTAAAACGAGTAACCGCTCCACCTAGCACCATGCTAGAAACATATTGCGGCGCAATTTCAGCAATATTTCGAATGAGTATTGTGCCCAATGAAATACCAACAAAGTGTGCGCTGGTGATATTGTTATGATCTAACACATCAATGATGTCTTTAGAGACATTATTAAATGAATAATTATTATCAACAAAGTTTTGTACTAAGTTATTCGATTTACCGTGACCACGAAGATCTAGCAACAACACATTATATTCTTTTTTATAGGCCTTAAGCTGACAAAACCAAATTGCCGAGCTACCACCTGCTCCATGGACAAATACAACCCATGTTTTACTGGTTTCGTGCGCAAAAGTAGTATGGAAGAGAATCTCTTTGCTCATTGCAGTTAGTGGCCTATTTACTTCGTTTGGCATATTCAATTACAGGAAGTATAACGGAGTTTAATAAAAATCTCTTATGAAGTTCAGATCAATGGCTTCTACTTAACAGCTTTTCGGTGCAGATTCTGATTTTTAAATGAAAACCAATAAAAATGACCAGTCCCTATTTTTACGTTATGAAAACCGCCTACCTCGGCTTTGCTGCTCGCGTGACACTATAGCGTGTTGGGTTTCGCTGCCCTCAAACCAACCTACTTTAAAATTATAATGTGGTGCTGCCGCTTAAGGGTGTTGCTCACTTTTACACCGCTGTTTCGTATTCATGACACTTACCCTTCAATTTGGTCTAATTAATTAGTCTACAAATCCTCTCAAAACATGAAATTTTTAGCTAAAAACTATATTCTTGCGCGCGATTGTTATTTAAATAATGGATAAACACACACATGACAACATCTCAAGATGCAACGCTTTCAAATGCATCAACAACAGGTGCACACACACCTTCAAACACACCCACTTCTAAATGGAACCTGCACGATACGCAGTGGACTTTAAGCCTTTTTGGTACCGCCGTTGGTGCGGGTATTTTATTTTTACCTATTAATATTGGCATTGGCGGTTTTTGGCCGTTAATTATTTTGGCATGCTTAGCATTTCCAATGACCTTTTGTGCACACCGTGGATTAGCGCGTTTTGTACTTTCATCAAAAAATAAAGATGCCGATTTTACCGATGTAGTTGAAGAGCACTTTGGTGTGACTGCGGGGCGGTTAATTTCTTTATTATACTTTTTATCTATATTCCCAATTTTGCTTATTTACGGTGTGGGCTTAACTAATACCGTTGATAGCTTTATGGTTAATCAAATGGGGATGGAATCACCTTCTCGCGTGTTGCTTTCGGGTGTATTAGTTGCAGGTATGATTAGCTTAATGATGGGCGGCGAGCGCTTAATGCTGCGTGCCTTTGCTATTTTAGTTTACCCGCTTGTGGGTATATTGTTCTTTTTATCACTTTATTTAATCCCAAGTTGGCAAATGCCAGATATGACAATGCCTGAAATGGGCAGCTTTGGAAAAACATTGTGGTTATCGATTCCTATTATTGTGTTTTCGTTTAGCCACGCAGCGGCTATCTCAAGCTTTGTAAACGTGCAACGCGGTCACTACGGTGAACAAGCTACACATAAGTCTGAGGCGATTTTAAAGCGCACTAGCTTACTACTTATTACCTTTGTACTGTTATTTGTGTTCTCTTGCGTGCTGTCGCTTACAGGCGAGCAAATGGCAGCGGCTAAAGCCGCTAACGTATCGGTTTTATCCTACCTTGCTAATATTACTGATAACTCGTTTATTGCCACACTTGGGCCGCTTGTTGCCTTTATTGCTATTACATCGTCGTTTTTGGGTCACTTTTTAGGGGCACGTGAGAGCTTTACGGGTTTAGTAACTAAACAAACAAGCTTAAGCACAAAAGCGGCCGATAAAATTGGTGTGTTAATTATGTTTTTAGCTATTTGGTTTTGCGCTGTTAAAAACCCAAGTATTTTAGACATGATGGATCAGTTATCGGGCCCTATCATCGCAATGATTTTATTCATCATGCCAATGATTGCAGTTTATAAAGTGCCTGCACTTCATAAATACCGCAACCGATTAAGCACGCTATTTATATTAGCGGTTGGCTCACTTGCTGTATTTGCACTTATTTACAGCATGATTAATTAATACGCTATATATTCAAAAGCCCAGCTAATTTAATTAGCTGGGCTTTTTTAGCCATAAAAAAATGGCGCTCACTGAGCGCCATTTTTAATTTAATTCGTTGCTATTATTCTGTATCTGGCAGGTTACGGCCATAGAATATTTCTTGCATTTCGCGAGTCAGCTTAGAGCGAATTTCGTCTTCTTCTTCGTCCGATAACTCATCAGTAGAAAGGCCGAATAAATAGGTATTTAAGTCGGTTTCTTTTAACATCATTTTAGTATGGAACAGGTTTTCTTGATACACGTTCACGTCCATCATTTGGTACGCTTCTTTGGTATCTTCTGTCATGAAGTTTTGAATCGAGCTAATAGCATGATCAATGTAGTGCTTAACACCGTTTATGTCGCGGGTAAAACCACGAACGCGGTAGTCTATTGTTACTACGTCTGACTCAAGGCTATGAATTAAGAAGTTTAACGCTTTAAGTGGCGAAATAATGCCACAGGTAGATACTTCAATATCAGCACGGAATGTACAAATACCATCATCAGGGTGAGCTTCTGGGTATGTGTGTACACAAATGTGGCTTTTATCTAGGTGTGCAACAACTGAATCAGGTAATGGGCCTGGTGCTTCGTCAGCATCGTAATTTTGCTGCTCTTCTACTGGTTCTTCTGAAACCAAAATAGTTACACTTGCGCCTTGCGGTTCATAATCTTGGCGCGCTACATTTAAAATGTTAGCACCAATAATATCAACAACTTCACCTAAAATATCGGTTAGTCTATCTGCACTGTACTGCTCATCGATATATTCAATATATTCTTTACGTTGTTGCTCGGTCTTTGCGTAACAAATATCATAAATACTAAAGCTTAAACTTTTGGTTAAATTGTTAAAGCCATGAAGTTTAAGTTTATCGAAGGGTTTGTTCATAATAAACCAACCTATAAATTAGTGGGTTCTGCACCTGCAGAATGAAAAGTTCGCGGATTTTATACGAATTTTCCTCGTGGAAAAAGCGTTATTTTGCTTGATCTTGCACAACTTCGTGGCTATGCGTAATTTCTACTGTTTTATCAAGCATTAATGCAACCGAGCAATACTTTTCAGCAGAGAGTGAAACTGCACGTGCAAGGTGCTTTTCAGACACATTATTACCCTTAACAACAAAGTGTAAGTTGATTTTGGTAAACACGCGCGGTGCTGTTTCGGCGCGTTCTGCACTGAGTTGCACTTGTACGTCTGAAAAATCTTGTTTAGCTTTTTTTAAAATACTAACCACATCAACTGATGAGCAACAGCCAACTGACATTAAAACCATTTCCATTGGGCTTGGTGCTGCGCTATCGCTACCGCCATCAAACACAACATTGTGGTTAGAATTAGAACGGCCAATAAACGTATCGCCTTCAACCCATTTTACATTTGCTTGCATTGTTATATCTCAAAAAAATATTTTCTTGATTGTAAGCAACTTAGCCGTAGTTGCAAATGAAAATGCAACGCAGGGCTATAAAATGGCTAAGATTGTTGTGCTAAAGCGCTATCAAAGAGGTTTTTTACTAAACCTGCAAATTCATCTATAAAGGCATGCTGTTCAACCGTGACAGGCTGTGAGGTGATGCTGCTGAGGACTTCTTCTAAATCGTAAACTATGCCATCAACTTCACGTACAATTTGACTACGCTGCTCTGTGTTGAGGTTTGTGTGCTGCTCGCAAATAAGCATCACATTTTGTGCAATGACGTCTTCGATTAATTCCATTACTGTTGGAGCGCCTGGTTTTATTTCGCCTGGCTTCTCAAACAATGCTAAATTTTGAGTTAGATACATGATCAAATCATCGTACCCTTGCCTATCTAAAACCATTATGCGAACCACCTAAATATATTTAATTATGCTGATTTAAGCAGAAAGAGTCGATAATTACTAGCCTTGTACGATAGCAATACAAAAAAAGCAGCCGAAGCTGCTTTTGTAATGATTAAGTAGTATTACTGCTTAATCTATTTTTAAGCCTGGGCTTAGTGTTGCTGGCATCGCTACTTTTTCAAGCTCTACTGAAGCAACTGGGTATGCACAGTAATCAGCTGCGTAATACGCGCTTGCTCTGTGATTGCCCGATGCGCCAATACCACCAAATGGTGCTGCGCTTGACGCGCCAGTAATTGGGCGGTTCCAGTTAACAATACCAGCGCGAATACGACGTAAAAAATGGTCGTAATCTGCTGCACTATCACTTAATAAACCAGCCGATAAACCAAAGGTTGTATCGTTTGCTTTATCAATGGCTTGGTCAAAGTCGTCAAAGCGGAATACTTTTAAAAGTGGTCCAAAATGCTCTTCATCTGGGAAGTCACTAATATTTGTACACTCAATAATACCTGGTGTTACAAAGCCAGTATTAGCTGTGTGCTCAAGCTCTACTAATACTTGAGCGCCAAGCTCAACAAGCTCGTTTTGCGCTTTAACCATGCCCGCTGCTGCCGCTGATGAGATCATAGAGCCCATAAATGGCTGGTCTGCATCATCGTAGTTACCTACTTTAATCGCTTTAGTTGCAGTGATAAGGCGCTCTAAAATTACATCGCCTTTGCTACCTTTAGGTAAAAACAGTTTACGTGCACATGTACAACGCTGGCCGCTTGAAATAAACGCTGATTGAATAATATCGTGAACAACCGCTTTAGTGTCTTCAACGTCAGTAATAATAAGTGGATTATTACCACCCATTTCTAGCGCTAAAATTTTACCCGGTTGACCCGCAAACTGTTCATGTAAAATATGACCAGTACGCGAAGAACCCGTAAAGAACAAGCCATCAATCCCTTTGTGAGCAGCAAGGGCTTTACCCGTTTCTACTTCACCTTGAATGAGGTTGATTACACCGGCTGGTAAGCCTGCTTTTTCCCACAGTTTAAGCGTAAGCTCGGCAACTTTAGGAGTCAGTTCAGACGGTTTAAATACAACCGTGTTACCTGCTAAAAGCGCTGGCACAATGTGGCCATTAGGTAAGTGACCCGGAAAGTTATACGGACCAAATACGGCTACAACCCCATGTGGCTTATGACGAATCATCGCACGGCCAAGTGGCATTGCGTTTTCTACGTCGCCAGTGCGCTCTAAAAATGCTTTTTCAGAAATGGCAATTTTACCAACCATAGCACCCGCTTCTGTGCGAGTTTCCCACAGTGGCTTACCTGTTTCTTGTGCGATAGTAATAGCGAGCTCTTCGCTGTTTTCTTTTAATTGCGCTGCGAATGCTTTAATTATTTCTAAACGCTCAGTAAAGCTTTTATCAGCCCATGCATAAAACGCTTCGCGCGCTGCATTTACTGCGGTGTCTACTTGCGCCGCAGTTGCTGATGATGCCTGCCAAATAACGTCGTTATTTGCAGGGTTTACTGAATTAAATTCTGTGCCTT
Organism: Pseudoalteromonas sp. APC 3691; assembly: GCF_030408135.1. NCBI lineage: Bacteria > Pseudomonadati > Pseudomonadota > Gammaproteobacteria > Alteromonadales > Pseudoalteromonadaceae > Pseudoalteromonas > Pseudoalteromonas sp. APC 3691. The sequence goes on from NZ_JASDCB010000013.1 coordinate 31,777, forward strand.
GGCCTTGTGACCATTGACCATTAATAAATTGTGCAGGATGAGTCATATACTTTCTCCTAAATTAAATCGTGGTTGCACTAACAATATCGCCAGTTTGCAAATGCAATGCATCTGCTACTTCTTGCGATAAAATAAGGCTTTTTGCGCGCTCGTCAAATGTCATTGGTGCAACGGTTGCTCTAAAATCTTCAAGCTTTTCGTTAGCTAGTAACACCATGGTGTCGCCAGTCATTTCGCCAATTTCAACGTTAAAGTTATTTGCATTACGAATCGTCGCAATGTTATCTACTTTTGCTTCAACCGTTGGGCCGCCGTCAAAAATGTCTACGTAGCCATTAAACGTAAAGCCTTCGCTTTTTAATAACTCGATTGCTGGGCGTGTGTTGTCGTGTACTTTACCTATTACGGCTTGCGCATCTTTACTTAGCAAATTTACATAAATTGGGTATTTAGGCATTAGTTCAGCAATGAAAACCTTTTGGCCAATACCTGTTAGGTAGTCGGCTGTTGGAAAATCCATTGAGAAAAAGTGCTCTTCAAGCCACTGCCAAAAAGGGCTACTGCCGTTTTCGTCAGACACACCGCGCATTTCTGCAATCACTGTTTGTGCAAAACGCTCTTGATGCTGCTTTATAAACATAAAGCGCGCTTTGGAAAGTAGCTTACCGTTACAATTTTTACGATAGCCATCTTTTAAAAACAATGTGCAAAGCTCTGTAGCGCCTGTGTAGTCGTTACATAGCGTTAAAATATCAACCGCTTTGTATACGTCTAATGTGCGCGAAGAGTGAATCACTTTACTTAAGTGATAATGATAAAATGCATCATCAAGCCCTACCGCAGCTTCAATTGCAGACGTACCTACAACATCACCGGTTTCGCTATCTTCAAGAACAAACAGGTAGCCTTCGTCACCGGGTTGTGACGTTTGCTTAGCAAATGAACTTACAGAATGGTCTATTTTCTTTTGCAATAGTTCTTCGTTTAATGGCAAAGACGTAAAACCATGCCCAGATTCGTGGGCAATTTTCAGTAATGCTGAGTAATCATTTTGCTGGATTGGGCGAAGGATCATCATGAGTCCGCTTGCTCCCTTATAAATAACGGTAAATAGGAATTGCAGGGCAAGCGGTGCTTGCCCTTAATTGGTTGGCTTAAGTCGCTTATGCGTTTACTACGCTTGCTACTGCTTTTTCAAAGCGTGCCATACCTTCGCGAATGTCCGCTTCAGGAATTACTAAAGATGGAGTGAAACGTACTACGTCTGCACCGGCAACTAGTGACATAAGGCCTTGCTCAGTACCTGCCACTAAAAACTCTTTTGCACGACCTTTGTATTGCTCGTTCACTACTGCACCAATTAATAAACCTTGGCCACGGATTTCGCTAAATACGTTGTATTTTTCGTTAACCGCGCTAAGTAGTTCATTAAATAATGCGGCTTTTTCTTTTACGCCAGCCAGTACTTCTGGGGTATTTACTGTATCAAATGCCGCTTCTGCAACAGCACACGCAAGCGGGTTACCGCCATAAGTAGAACCATGTGTGCCTACTTTAAGGTGCTGTGCAATTTCAGTTGTTGTGATCATAGCGCCAATAGGAAAACCGCCGCCAAGTGCTTTAGCCGAAGTTAAAATATCAGGTACTACGTTTAAGCCTTGGTATGCATATAAATCGCCAGTACGACCAACACCTGTTTGAACTTCATCAAAAATAAGCAGTGCGTTATGTTTAGTACATAAATCGCGAACACCTTGAGCAAACTCATCAGTTGGTGAAACAATACCGCCTTCACCTTGTAGAGGTTCCATCATTACGGCACATGTTTTATCGCTGATAAGTGCTTCAAAAGCAGCTAGGTCGTTGTAATCGCAATGTATAATGTCGCCAGGCTTAGGGCCAAAACCATCTGAATATGCAGCTTGGCCGCCAACAGTTACGGTAAAGAATGTACGACCGTGGAAACCTTTGTTGAACGCGATGATTTGTGATTTTTCTGCGCCAAACTTATCAAGTGCAAAACGACGCGCTAATTTAAGCGCGGCTTCGTTTGCTTCTGCGCCAGAGTTGGCAAAGTAAACTTTTTCAGCAAATGTCGCATCAACCATTTTTTTAGCTAGGCGAAGTGCCGGCTCATTGGTCATTACGTTAGATAGATGCCAGATTTTTTCGCCTTGCTCTTTTAATGCGCCTACTAATGCAGGGTGGCAATGGCCAAGACAGTTAACTGCAATACCACCAGCAAAGTCGATAAACTCTCGACCTTGTTGATCCCATACGCGAGAGCCTTCGCCTCGAACAGGAATTACGCTTGAAGGTGCGTAGTTAGGAACCATTACGTGATCAAATAATTCGCGATTGACTGTCATTTTATTTCCTCTTAATTGTGAGCAACACAAAACATCAAAATAGGTGTTTGGTTAATATTTGTAACCAACTTTATAGGCAAGATCAGTAACCTGATAATTGCGCAAAATTGCTTTGTGGTTCAATTTTCAGACGCACATTATTTCAGAATTACTTATATCTGTCTCGTTAAAAACTTTCATGTATCCCTTGAAAATAAAGGGCTAAAGATATTATTTCATAGATAGTGAATAACTATTTGCATAGCTATTTATGCTTATTTTTAGGCAACTAACCGCATGAGTACAGAGGCGCACACGCTTTAATCGGCAAATATGCAATATAAAAATAGAGTGAGAATGAATGGTTAGTCGCAAAAAAATTAACAAAAAATTCAGATTTTTAGTCAATTTGAATAGCTAAATTGGTAAAATTACTCGATTGGAGGGTTTTTAGTTCCGTTTTAGTGAACTTAAAGTACGAAAACCAGCTTAGAGTTTCGTCAGGCTCAATAAGTTGATGCTCTTTTAGATTAAGATATTGAGAGTAGCAACGTGCCTTTAGCATTACTTGTGTTAACGGCAGTAATGTATCGCCCTTATCTACCCCATTTACTAGCTGCTGCATTACACCTTTAAACGGTAAATATTTAAAAGCCATTTTGTCTATTACTTTGGCGCTTACCTCTATCGACTTATTGCTAAGTAGAGTGGTTAAAAATAGCGGGTCGGGCTGTAGCTCTAATAATGCGGTGTGTAAATCTTTTTGGTTTTCATTTCGGGCTAACTGCACTTTACGTTGCCATACTTTCTCAAACGTTTTTAAGTACAAACGCACCAATGCAATTCGCCCTACATCTAAAAGCATACCAAGGGTAAATGCATGAACGTCGTTCACATTATTAATTTGTGCAATTTTTTGCGCAGCAATCGCGTTTGCCATCGCGCTGTCGCGTAGCCGGCGTTTTAATAATGAAAATGGCTCGGTGCTATGTGGCATCCAATGACGCGCAGCAAATGTAGGTATAACTAGCTGTAAGTTATCAAGACCAATATAGCGAAGAGCAAGCGATGGCTTATCTACTTTTACAGACGTGTTTTTACTACGTTGATTACGATAGTAAGGTAAATTAACGAGCGTTACTAACTCCCTACCCAACCAGCTTAAATCATTAACCAATGGCTCTAAACGCCCTACCGATGCCGACTTTACCGCTAATATATCGAGTATATTGGCAATGCCATCTTCAATACCTATGGTGCTATGAATTACACCATCTATATCTTCGAGCTGCTTATATATAGCTGTTTCAATTGTTTTGTGTAGTTGCTCACTTGCTTGCGCGCGATATTTATGATGTGCAGTACTGCTTTGCTGGCGTTTATTCTGTGCGGCCACTTCAACCTGAAGCAAGGTACGCTGCTTCATGGGTTCGCCGTAATCTATATCTAATGTATGAATGAAACCAATTTGCTGATGCGCAAAGCTATGCCCAAGCAATAAGTCATGAGCTCGTTGGCTTAGTATTTTGGCAGTACGCTGCTGGGCTACAAGTTCAGTCATGACATCCATTAATAAAGTATAAAATGCTATGTGTATTATAACATTAGAAGCGAGTTAAAAAGTTATCAAGCAGTTCTAAGCCTTGAGCAGTTAAAATAGCTTCGGGATGAAACTGCACACCTTCGATTGCTAATTCTTTATGAAGTAATCCCATAATTTCGTCAAACTCGCCTTGCTCAGTCTGAGTCCATGCTGTTACTTCAAGCTCTTTAGGTAGAGTTTGCGCTTTAACCACTAAAGAATGATAACGACATACTGTTAACGGGTTAGCTAAACCTTTAAACACACCTTTATTAGTGTGAACTATGGGTGATGTTTTACCGTGCATAACTTTTTTAGCACGAATTACATCTCCCCCCAAAGCTTGCGCGATAGTTTGATGCCCCAAGCAAATCCCTAAAATAGGATATTGCCCTTTTAGTTGCTCAACAACATTTAATGAAATACCCGCTTCGTTAGGCGTGCATGGTCCCGGCGATAACACGATGTGCTGCGGGTTTAACTGTTTTATTTGTGCAATGTTTAGCTCGTCATTACGTTTTACTAAAACGTCTTGATCTAAACGCTGAAAATATTGCACTAAGTTGTAAGTAAACGAATCGTAGTTATCGATCATTAACAGCATTACACAACAAACCTTATAAATTATTGACCACTTACTTCACGCAAGCGGTACTAAGCGTTGCATTCTACCACTATTAACTAGCCAACATAAATTAGCAAAAAGCGTTAAAAATTAACTGTTTTTGCTAAAAGTTCTTTAAAGTCTTTAGTGGGTACTGGTTCACTTAACCCGAACTCTGGTTAAGAGATTTATTAACGTATTAAATCATGGTGATATTTAAATTTATTCTCTCAAGCCAGAGATTCCTTGCACCTTGAGCAATAATATCGAGTTTTAAGCTTTTCGCGAGTAGTTAACACACCTACGTAGGCTGTATACCCCAACAATAAATTATTGACCTCTAAAGTACGTGCATTTATTGATCGCACTATTAAATACTTTGGTGAAATGCCTTACTGAGCAAAATAAACAGATTGCTTGTGCTACATCAAATTAGCGGCTCGATGGTTGAATTATATCTATGTAAGCCCCAGTGTATTATATGAAAGGCAGTAATTCACTTATACAACTCACTTACTTGTGAGCTCATTTATATCCTACTAAGGAGCGAATATGTTAGGCGAAGACCACTCATTAACAAATGACTTTCCAGAGTACTTAAAGACCATTGCCGAGTTAAATGAAAGCGATACTGAATTTGCAAAAAAAGCAGATAAGTACGACAAGCTAGATAAAGAGATTAGAGTGTTAGAGCTCAAAGATGCGCCCATAAGCGATGAACAAATGCATCTATTAAAACACGAACGTACAGAATTAAAAGATTGGCTATACGAGCGCTTGCAGCAAGAGCAGTAATGCCACTAAAAAAAGAGCTCACTGATGAGGTGAGCTCTTTAGATCAACAATGGGTATTTTCTCTAAAACTTTACAAAGCCACCCACAGGTTTCATAAATACACTGCTTGGGCCTGCAAAGGCTTGTGCAAACTCTTCTGATAATTGACTAAATACCGTTACTTTATCCATATCAACTACGCTTAAAAATAGTGGGCCACTTTCGCCCCAACCAGCAAGATGCGCTTTAGCAGCATCTTCATCTTGGTAACGCTCGTAAATATGTACATTGCGCTTGTCTTCACTTACTGTCCACTCATACATTAAAGTGCCCGCTTCACTTTTAGCCAAAGTAACTAATTGTGCCATTACCAGTAAAAACTCATCGTATTTACCTTCTTTAATTTGGCCTTGTACTGTCCAGGTAACATGATTTTTCATTATGCTTTACCTAATTTAAGCTGTGCTAAAATACTGTCTAACGTATCTACGAGTTGTTGATTTTTAGCATTATCAAGTGCATCAACATGAGGAGGCGCAAAGCGTCCTGTATCGTTATCAAAATACAGGCCTGCGGCATCTTTAAATTCATCACTAAGCGCTGCGCGACAAAAAATATTTGCGCCAATTTTTAAATCCCCACCATCTATACCGTAAGCGTCTTTTACCATTTTGCTTCCCAGTAACGATTTAGGGTTTACCGATACAACTAATGGCCCAGTATCTTTAAGCTCAAGCCCTAAATGACGCGACCACATAGTAATAGCCAATTTACTTTGTGCATAAGCCGCACTATCAGAAAGTTCAGTGTTACCTATAAGTGCATTTAAGTTAACGCTTGATTGCGCAGCTGATGACACATTAACCACTCGCGAATCATGACCAAGAACAGGTAACAATAGTTTTGTAAGAAGATATGGCGCAATCGTGTTTACAACAAAGCGAGCATCAAGGCCGTCAATTGTTGTAGCATCAACTAATTGATAAACGCCTGCATTATTAATAAGTACGTCAAGCTGGTTATTATTTTCGGCCAAATCGGCTAATACATTTTTTGCCAAAGTTTGAACTTGGCTCATATCGCTTAAATCAGCAATATAAGTATGTGTACTTGCATTTGGGTATTGCTCGGTTAAAGCTACTTGTAGCGCATTTAGCTTTGCTTGGCTGCGGCCATGTAATAATACGGTGTGACCTTGTGCTAATAACATCTTTGCCGTTTCTAGCCCAATGCCATCGGTTGCGCCGGTAAGTAAAATTGTTTTGTTCATGTTGATCTCTCCTTACTTTATTTTCGCTATATTAGCACCCCGACTTACTGCTGATAATTAGGCCAATAGTTGAATCAGTTTATAGAATTAATTGATAAAGCTAAGCCTATGTTAGTTAATATAAAAGCATTCCTTTAAAAGGCAGGTAAGTGTTTAAGCTGAATGTTTTTTATGCTTTTATTTGAATTACCCAGCAATCATAACTATTGTTTTTAAACCCCCTTAATAGTAGTATTTATCATATAAATACACTTTTCGAGAAATAATATGAGAGTTTTAGTTACTGGCGGCATGGGTTACATAGGTAGCCACACATGTATTGCATTGCATGAAGCAGGTATTACACCTGTTATTTATGATAACTTGTCTAATGCAAGTGCGCGGGTACTTGACCAACTCGAAAAGATTACAGGTACTCGGTTTGAGTTTATTTTAGGTGACATTCAAGACGAGCAACAATTTAAGCTCGCCCTAAAACAGACTAAAGCCGAAGCTGTTTTTCACTTTGCGGCTTTAAAAGCCGTTGGCGAATCAACTGAGCAACCACTGCGTTATTATCAAAATAATGTGTCGGGCACATTAAGCATGCTACAAAACATGCAAGATGAAGGCGTTAACCATATTATATTTAGCTCATCGGCTACGGTGTACGGCGAGCCAGACTACCTCCCTATTGACGAAAAGCATCCTATACGCGCAACTAACCCTTATGGTTGGACTAAAGTCATGGTTGAACAAGCCATGCAAGACGTATGTAATGCCAACAGTCAATTTATGGGTATTGCGCTTCGTTATTTTAACCCAGTAGGTGCACACCCAAGTGGTTTATTAGGTGAAAGCCCTAATGGTATTCCTAATAACTTAATGCCTTTTATTGCTCAAACTGCAGTAGGCAAACGCGACGTGGTTAATATTTTTGGTGACGACTACGACACCGAAGATGGCACAGGCGTGCGCGACTATATTCATGTTTTAGATTTAGCGAAAGGTCATGTTGCGGCATTTATGCAGCATAAAACAGATACCGCCTTTCATGCTTACAACTTAGGCACCGGGCAAGGTTATTCTGTGCTTGATATGATTAAAGCATTTAGCGCATCAGCCAATAAAGATATTCTGTATAAGATTGCACCGCGCCGTGCAGGTGATATTGCCTGTAACTACGCCGATGCCACAAAAGCGCAAAACACACTTAACTGGCACGCAGAACTAACACTTAGCGACATGACAAACGACACATGGCGCTGGCAAACTAATTACCCAAGTGGGTTGGAGAGTTAATATGGCTTTATTAGAAAGTACTCACAGACGTAAAAATCCGCTAACGGGTCGTTGGGTATTAGTGTCACCACATCGTAATAACCGCCCATGGTTAGGCGCAACAGAAGCCGTTAACGAAAACGTACTACCAAAACACGATGAAAGCTGCCCACTTTGCCCAAGTAATACCCGTGCAAATGGTGACAGTAACCCTGATTATAAATACACACACGTATTTAGAAATGATTTTGGCGCATTAACGCCTAATGCCAGCGAGCAATTACAAAGCTTAGAATCAGACAGCGATTTATTTATTGCCGACGAAGCCAGCGGCGAATGCCGCGTAATTTGTTTTTCTCCAGAGCATAATAAAACACTACCAGAGCTTAGCCAAAACGCATTGCACGAAGTAGTAAAAACCTGGAAACAAAATTACACAGAGCTTGCACAGCAGTACGAATGCGTACAAGTTTTTGAAAATAAAGGCGAGATCATGGGTTGTTCGCAACCTCATCCTCACGGCCAAGTATGGGCTCACTCGCATTTATCAACCGAAATAGAAGCCGAAGATAACCAGCAGCTTGCCTATTATAAAAAGCATGGCACAGCCATGCTTGCCGATTACGCGCAAAAAGAGCAAGCAGATCAAACACGTGTTGTATTTGAAAACGAACATTGGCTTGTTGTTGTGCCATTTTGGGCAGCGTGGCCGTTTGAAACAATGCTAGTAACTAAAGATAACATTCAAAACTTTAGCCAGCTAAACGATGCGCAAACCGACTCTTTGGCTCAGGCACTTAAAGTATTAACCACTAAGTACGACAACGTATTTAATTGCAGCTTCCCATACTCAATGGGATGGCACAATGCACCTGCTGATAGAAGCTCTGATGAGCAACATTGGCGTTTGCATGCACACTTTTATCCGCCGCTACTTCGCTCTGCTACTGTTAAAAAACACATGGTAGGCTACGAAATGCTAGGCGAAAGCCAACGCGATTTAAGCGCAGAAACCGCTGCTTCTATTTTAAAAGCAGCCAGTACAACACACTATAAAGATACAGCAGGACACACAGATGAAGCTTAACGAATTCCAACAACAATTTTTGTCACTGTATGGCGCGCCTGCTCAAGGTATTGCAGCAGCACCGGGGCGTGTAAACCTTATTGGCGAATTTACCGACTACAACGATGGTTTTGTTTTACCGTGTTCGTTAGAGTTTCGTACCCAAGTAATGTTTAAAGAGCGCGACGACAATATTATTACTGTGCATTCTTTAAATTACCCTGGCGAAAAAGACAGCTTTAGCGTTGATGAAGAAATCACTGAAGGCCAGTCGCAATGGGGTAACTACATTCGTGCTGTTACTTATGTTCTTAAAAGAGCGGGCTACACACTGCGTGGCGCCGACCTACTTATTGACAGCAACTTACCGCAAGGTAGTGGCTTGTCGTCATCGGCCGCACTAGAAGTTGCTGTAGGCGGTATGTTTAACCATATTGCACAGCTTGGTTTACCGCCAGAGCAAATTGCGCTATTTGGTCAAGAAGCCGAAAACGACTTTATGCATTGCCAATGCGGCATTATGGATCAGCTTATTTCAGCTAAAGGCGAGAATGGTCATGCACTATTAATCGACTGTGAAAACCTCGCAACCAAATCAGTTAAAGTTCCTGATGATTTAAATATTGTTATTGTTAATTCAAACTACCCGCGTAAGTTGGTTGATAGCGAATACAACCAGCGCCGTATTGACTGCGAACAAGCTGCTGTAAAAATGGGTGTAGAAACACTTCGCCAAGCCACCATGGCTGGCCTGCAAGCAGTAAAAGCGACATTAAGCGAAAACGAATATAAACGTGCACACCACGTAATTAGCGAAAACGACCGTGTAATTGCAGCAACTACTGCACTACAAAATAACGATATGGATGCACTTCGCACGCTAATGGCAGCATCGCATCAATCACTTAAACACGACTTTGAAGTAACCGTACCTGCAACCGATGGCTTAGTAGAAATTTGTAAAGAAGCGATGGGCGAGCGTGGCGCAGTTCGTATGACAGGGGGTGGTTTTGGTGGCGCAATTGTATGTTTATGTCGTGATGCGGAAGTACCACTAATTAAAGCAGCGGTAGAAAAGCATTACTTTGAACGCTTTAACTTAAATGCTGATATTTACGTATGTTCAGCGGGTTCAGGATTACAAATAACGTCTTTTTAAATAAACTTAAGGAATAAGCATGGCAAAGGTTAATTGGGGAATTATTGGGTGTGGCAATATAGCTCACACCTTTGCTAAAAGCATTGCGCATTGCAGTGATGCACAGCTTATTGGCGCTGCATCAACGAGTGAGCAGCGCGCTAAAGAATTTGCCACACCGTACAATATTCAAGGCTATGAAAGCTATCAAGCTCTTATGCAATGCCCAAATATAGATGCTATTTATATTGCCAATACCCACGATCAACACTTTAAAACGATAGCCCAATGCTTAAAACACAATAAGCACGTGCTAAGCGAAAAACCAATTACCGTTAATGCTAAGCAGTTGCAAAGTCTCACTGAGCTTGCAAAACAACAAAACTGCTTTTTAATGGAAGGCGTTTGGATGCGATTTTTACCTGCCATAGTAAAATTACAACAGCTCCTAAGTGAAGGTGTTATTGGTAATGTACACAGTGTTAATGCTAACTTTAGTTTACCTGGCAGCTTTGCAGATACTCATCGATTAATGAACCCTGTAACAGCGGGTGGCGCCCTGCTCGATTTAGGTATTTATCCTATTTCGATTGCTGATGTGGTATTTAATAAAGCCCCTGAACACATCAACTCCTTTGTACATAAAAGCACAACCGGCGTTGATGAGCGAAGCACTGCTATAGTTGATTACGGTAACGGGCAATTTGCATCTCTTGCCAGCGCACTGCAGCAAAATGGCCCAACAGAAGCATGTATTAATGGTGAGCTTGGCTATATTCGAATACCTCAGTTTGTAGGTGCACAAACGCTAGAGCTACACATAAAAGACCAAGACCCTCAGTACTTTGAATACAACTTTAGTGACGATGAAAACTTTAAGTTTGAAATTGCACATGTCACGCAGTGTATATTACAAAAACAAACCCAAAGCAGCGTATTACCACTGGGTACTAGCTTACGGGTTATGAACATAATGGATACCTTGCGAGCACAATGGCAGCTGCAATATAGCAATGCTATTGAGTCGGCTGAACTGACAAATTAAGAAATAAAAATACACAACAAGGACACACAATGACACACACACTCAAGGCGCTTTCAAAAGCTATATTACTTGCTACGTGCAGTTTATCTGCCAGTGTAGCTGTTGCTGAATCTAATAAACCAGAGCAGCTATACCCGCCAATCACTAGCGAAGTACTGCCAGAGCTTGCAGCTAAAGGTAGCTACAATGTAGGTGTGCAAACACTTGATTTAGTTAACCCTGCGCAATTTGACCCCGCTACACAAGGCCAAAAAGATCGTCCTTTAAAAGTAGAGGTGTGGTATCCGGCTGCAAATACAGCAAAAGCGCCACTTACCAGCTACACCGATCAAACTCGCTCAGGTAAAGAGTTTATTCTGCAAGCCGATGCAATGCGTGATGTCGCCATTAATAATAAAGAGCACTACCCTGTGATAGTGCTTTCGCACGGTTATACCGGTTACCGTACAATTATGTACTACCTTGGCGAGCATTTAGCGTCGCACGGTTACATTGTGGTAGCTATTGATCATACTGACTCAACCAATGCCGATGTTGATTTTAAAAATGCACCGTTCTCTGGCTTTTTTAGCACGCTTATAAATCGCTCACGCGATCAGCAGTTTGTTATTAATTACTTTAATGAGCAAAACAACTTTGCAAGCAAGCAGGTAGATAACAAAAGCGCAGGCGTAATTGGTTACTCAATGGGTGGCTATGGCGCTGTAAATACGATAGGTGGTTGTTACGCTTTTAATGAGCAAACTACAGCTATGTTTACGGGTATGAAAGACCCTGCTCAAATTAAACAAGTACAGCAATTACTAAACAGCTGCGCTGGTGGACAATACCAAAACCCAAAAGTAGACCCACGTATAAAAGCGATGGTGGCCTTTGCGCCATGGGGCGGACAGCACACTATATTTGATGCCAAAGCAATGGAAAATATTAAAGTACCTTCGCTTTATATAGCCGGTAACTTAGATGACATTTCAGGCTATGAAAGCATTAAAAGTCTTTATGAACAAACAGGCAGCAAAGATAAGTACATGCTTACTTACAAAAATGCACGCCATAATATTGCACCACACCCAGCCCCTGCTATTGCACAAAGTAGCAGTGAGCTAGATATAGGCCATTACTACGAGCCTTCGTGGTCTATGCGTACACTAAACGAAATTAACAAACACTTTGTACTTGCCATGATGGATTGCCACGTAAAAGGCATAGCCAGCGAGTGTAAATACTTAGATTTACCACAAAACGGCGACCAAGCTGTTGTTGATGGTAAACCGCTGCCACAGTGGCGCGGGTTTGATAATCGCTTTTCTACCGGTATGGATTGGCAACAAGCTAAACCTCACACCAAGTAATAATAAGCTTTAAGCGGCTGTTTTAATCAATAGCCGCGTACGCCCTTAAAATAATGCAAAAATAAAACGCCTTTTATATAAAAGAGTTACCAGAAAATATTAGCGTGTTTATTTTTTAATCTGCTATTTTAAGAAAAAACCATTGCCATAACTTCGGTTAAAGGCAATCTAGTCATATATAAGATAAGATAAATAACACAAATATCATGTCCAAATACATACTCTCAATTGATCAAGGAACCACAAGCTCTCGGGCCATCTTGTTTACAAAAGATGCAGACGTTTTTGGTACAGCACAACAAGAATTTTCGCAGCATTTTCCACAAAATGGTTGGGTAGAACACGACCCTAACGATATTTGGCAAACAGTGCTTAGCACTAGTCGCGAAGTGTTAACTAAAAACGATGTAAAGCCTGAAGAAATTATTGCCATTGGTATCACCAACCAGCGCGAAACCACTTTAGTGTGGAACAAAAAAACAGGCAAAACAATTTATAACGCTATTGTATGGCAAGACCGTCGCACAAGTGACTATTGCGAAAGCCTAACAACTGATGAGCTTTGCCAAACGATAAGCGATAAAACAGGCTTATTGCTCGACCCTTATTTTTCGGCCACTAAAATTCGTTGGATTTTAGATAACGTTGAAGGCGCACGCGAACAAGCCCTTGCAGGTGAGCTCGCCTTCGGTACGGTTGACACTTACCTACTTTGGCAGCTAACAGGCGGCAAAGAGCACCGCACCGATGCAACCAATGCATCGCGCACCATGTTATTTAATATTCACACCCAGCAGTGGGATCAAGAGCTTCTAGAGTTATTCGATATTCCAGAATCTATGCTGCCAGAAGTAATGGATTCAGCTGACGAGTTTGGTTCAACGAGTGCTGACATTTTTGGCGCGCCAATTCGTGTTTGTGGTATTGCAGGCGATCAGCAAGCTGCACTTGTTGGCCACGCATGTTTTGAACAAGGCATGGCAAAAAGCACTTACGGTACAGGCTGTTTTTTAATGCTTAATACTGGCGAAAAAGCACTGACCTCAGAAAATCGCTTACTGACCACTGTTGCCTATAGATTAAATGGCAAGCCAACTTACGCCATTGAAGGCAGCATATTTATGGCTGGCGCAACGATGCAGTGGATTGTTGAAGGCTTAAAACTACTTAGCCATGCTGGCGAAAGTGAATCGATGGTTAAAGATGTACCGCTCGATCATGGTGTATTTTTAGTGCCTTCGTTTACGGGTTTAGGTGCTCCTTATTGGGATCCTAATGCACGTGGCGCTATTTTAGGCCTAACACGCGATTCAGGTATTAGCACTATTGTTGCGGCTGCTCTGCAATCAGTTGGTTACCAGACCAAAGATTTACAAAAAGCGATGGAGCGTGATGGTCTTCGCCCAAGTGTGCTTCGTGTAGATGGCGGTATGGTAAAAAATAACTGGGTTATGACCTTCTTATCAAATATTTTAGGCGCAACAGTTGAGCGCCCAACTGTGACCGAAACGACCTCTTTAGGCGTAGCATATTTAGCTGGCTTACAAACAGGTGTGTACGAGTCAACCGAGCAGTTATCTAAAATGTGGACATGCGACCGTCGTTTTGAGCCAACTATGAGCGCCGACGAACGTAATGATTTATATGCAAAATGGCAGCACTGCGTTGCTCAAGTATGTTTAACGAATAAAAACTGTCCGGAGTAAGTACTAAGTGGCTAAGCGAATACTTTAGCCACTTCGCCTTTTTAACTTAGCCAATAGCTAGATTTAAAAGGGATGCTTTACTGCTTTAAATTGAAAATGGATCAGCGTCAAAATTTACGAATAAAAAACTGGGTTTTCTATTGTCAAATGAAAACAGCAGCTTTATGATGCTTATATCTTATTTATATTACAAATAAAAAGGTTAGCTCGGTGGAATTAGCAGATAACGAATATGACTTACTAGTCATCGGTGGCGGTGTAAACGGCACTGGAATAGCAGCTGATGCAGCAGGCAGAGGATTAAAAGTACTCTTGTGCGAACAATCAGACCTTGCCTGTGCAACATCTTCAAACAGTTCTAAGCTGATCCACGGTGGTCTGCGCTACCTTGAGCACTACGAATTTAGATTAGTAAAAGAAGCCTTAGCCGAGCGTGAAGTGCTACTTAAAAACGCACCTCATATTATGTGGCCACTTACTTTTAGATTACCCCATCAAAAGCATTTACGCCCTGCATGGATGATTCGCATTGGTTTGTTTATGTATGACAATCTAGCAAAGCGTGAAACACTAGCGGGTTCTCGAAGCATCAAGTTTGGCGAAAATAGCGTACTAGAACCTTCTATTACCAAAGGTTTTGAATACTCAGACGGCTGGGTTGATGACTCTCGCTTAGTCGTTTTAAATGCCTTAGCAGCGCAGCAAAAAGGCGCCGTTATTACCACGTAAACTAAGTGTGTAAATGCCAAACGCGAGCAAGGTAAGTGGCAGGTAACGCTTGATCAGCAAAAAAGTAAAGCTAAATACAGCATTTCTGCCAAAGGTATTGTTAACGCTGCGGGCCCTTGGGTTGCTAAATTATTTGATGAAGCGCTAGCAGAAAAGTCGCCACAAAATATTCGCCTTGTGAAAGGCAGCCACATAGTGGTGCCGCGCATTCACGATGAGAAGCAAGCTTACATTTTACAAAATAAAGATCAGCGTATTGTATTTGTTATTCCGTTTGAAGATGACTTCTCACTTGTTGGCACAACCGATGTAGAACACACAGGTGAAGCGCAAGACGTTAAAATTAGTGATGAAGAAATCGATTACTTAATTGATATTACTAACAGTTACTTTAAAAACCATATTAAACGCGAAGATATAGTACATACCTTCTCGGGTGTACGCCCATTACTTGATGACGAATCAGTTAATGCACAAGCCGTTACTCGCGATTATAAATTAGAGCTTTCGAGTGACGCCAAGCAAACACCACTATTGAGTGTGTTTGGTGGAAAAATTACTACTTATCGTAAACTCGCCGAAGCTGCAGTTAATAAGCTTGAAGAATTTTACCCACAAATGAGCGAAGCGTGGACTAAGCACAGCTCACTCCCTGGTGGCGATTTTAGCTCTGTAGAAGCTCTTAAATCAGAGCTAAAAGCGAAATATGAATGGCTACCTGAAATAACACTTAAACGCTTTGTGCGCACTTATGGTACTCGCGCTAAAATTATACTAGGTAGTGCAACTGGACTGAGTGATTTAGGCCAAGATTTTGGCCATGGTTTATTTGCAGCAGAAGTAAATTACTTGCTAAATGAAGAGTGGGCAGAAAACGCATACAATATTTTATGGCGTCGTAGTAAATTAGGACTACGTTTTAATGAGGCACAAGTTGCTACGCTTAATGATTATATTGAGCAAACCAAAGCGGCTAAAATTGCTTAATAACCGCTAAAGTAATTGGCTGTTGTAGTCCTAAAAACTTCCCGTGCAACCCCTTTATAATTGATTATTATAGAGGGGCTTATTTTTTGACTCTAAATTAAATAAATAATTAAAGCCACTTAGCGTGGCAGTTTTAATATCAAACTCAACACACTTAACACCAATTTGCTTAAGTGCTGTGGTAAAACACATATTAAGTTGCTTTGTACCAATCACCACAACTTGTGTATCACTCAATAATTGCCACTCGCTTGCATGGCGAGCTGCTCGTACATCGCTCCCTATTAATACGCCCGACAAATAGGCTTTAGCTTGTACTGGCGTTAACTCCTTTGAAAGCTGGCGGGTACGCACACTAAAAATACCATGTGCCAAGTTACCGCTATCACTACCTAAAGTTAGCTCACAGCCTTGCTCAAATGCTTTAAAGTCAAACTCACCTTCTGCGCAGTCGTTAGGAATTAAAACACTTTGATGACATAACAAATCATATAACTCACCGGTCATGGCTGTTTTAAAGCAAATGATTTCGCCATTGTTTATAAGCACCCATTTGGTATGTGTGCCAGGCAAACAGAGTAATATTTTACCTTGTTGATACTCTGGGTTTTGCTTTAAAAACCCTAAAATTTGCAGCTCTTCGCCGCGCATTACATCAAACAAGCCATTTTGCAGCGTACACTTTGTGCCAGGTAACGCTTTAGTAATATGTCCATCGCAATCAAAGCTAACAGCAGCATTAAGTAACCCTTCGGGATTAATTGGGCATTCTAAATAAGGCGTTTCGTGCCAGCCGATGCTTGAGGTAATTTGTCCTGCAATATATATAGGTAAGCTGCCATATTCTTGCTTCCACACCGCAATGGTGTCGATTAGGGTTTGCTCAAAATTCTGATTTGCCTTAACAACACCAGGGCCATCACGTTGTGCTAATAGTTTAAGTGTTGATTGCGCTCGTACTTCGCACAAATAAGCGCGTAAATGGCTCGTGCCCCAGTCAACAGCAATAAAAAGAGATGAAGTAGCCAAGCTTTAAAGCCTCCCACCGTCAATTTTAATACTTTGCCCGGTGATCATACTGCTTTCATCGGCGGCTAAAAAGAGTGCCAAATTAGCAACATCTTCAGGAGTTACTAATTTTTTAAGTGCCATGGCTTCCATCCACTTAACTTGCTCTTCTTCGGTAAACCAGCTTGCTAGTTGACGGTCGGTAGCCACCCACCCTGGTAAAATAGCGTTAACGCGAATACCAAACTCGCCGTAATCGCGAGCCAGTGCCTTAGTCATACCAATAAGGCCTGCTTTTGCGGTTACATAGCCTGCCATTTGTGGCTGGCCCATAATCGCGTTAATAGAGCTAAAATTAATGATACTGCCGGCTCCATCGCCTTTCATAAAAGACATAGCAACTTGAGAGGCAAAAAATGCAGGGTTTAAGTTTATTTGTAAGCACTGATCCCAGTCTTGCACTGTAACGTCTTCGCTCGCTTGGCGGCGGTCGTTCGCTACATTATTAACTAGTACATTAATGGCACCAAAAGCGGCGCATGCATCCACAAGTGATTGCTGAAGTGCATGAGAGTCAGTTACATCAACTTGCCTATACCATAGTTTTGCATTGGGTAAATCACGAATAAGCGATTGCGCGGCCTTATCATCAATATCTATAAATGCTACTTTTGCATTTTGGTTTACAAAGGATTTAACCATTGCTCTACCAATGCCTGATGCACCGCCTGTAATAAAAATAACTTTACCAGAAAGACTATGATATTGAGCTAGGGTGTTCAAATTCAACTCTCCATACAGCGCATTTTCAATTTTAATTAAACCCTTTATAAACTTACATTTACAGTATAAAGAGCCAAACTAAGTTGTTATTGCTGTGCTAAAATATTTAACTAATTAAAAGTTTATATCATATCCTTAAGTACATTAATATGATATATGATATATGATATATAATAAAGCAATGTATCAACTCGGAATCCTGCGCAATGAAAAGCCAACCCCGTCAAAATTTAACACAACAATTAACCCACGATTTGGGTTTTGCTATTGTGCGTGGTGTTTACCCTGTAAGCGAAGGCCTGCCTTCTGAAGCCGATTTATGTATAAAGTATGATGTAAGTCGCAGCGCTACCCGCGAAGCGGTAAAAATGCTTTCTGCTAAAGGGTTAATTTCATCGCGTCCTAAGCAAGGTATTCGTGTATTACCTGAAAGTAGCTGGAACATGTTTGATACCGACGTACTACGTTGGATTTTAAGCAGCAAACCGTCACTGTCATTATTAAAAGAGTTTACTCAAGTACGCGTAGCCCTTGAACCACAAGCGGCCGCTCTTGCAGCACTAAATGCAACTGCTGAACAACTCGCTGATATAGATAGTGCCTTAGCCCGTATGGCTGAAGCAGACGAAGGCTTAGACGACCCATTAGAAGCCGACATTGCTTTTCATACCAGCATATTAGTGGCCAGTAACAATCGCTTTTTTGTGCAGTTAACTGAGTTTATTAGTACAGCTCTTAGAGTAAGTATTCGTTATACAAACCACATTAAAGGTGTACCGGGCGCAGATGTTGCTAAGCACGCTGATATTTTAGAGACTATAAAGTCACGCGATCCTGAGCGCGCTAAAAAAGCAGTAGAAACAATTTTAGAAGAAGCACTACAGTTAATTGAATCTAAATTAGTGTAATGTTAGTTCAACATATTATATAAATATTGAGTCCATCGAATTTACTCTTTGCAGTATATTTTATGGACTTTTTTATTGCCTATAAAACTTAAATTACAGGCATTAAAAAATCCGATATCAGTCTCCTGATATCGGATTTTCAATTATTTAAATCAGCTTAATAACTCGGGTTATTAACTAAGATAAAACGCCTTTTTACAGGCTAGAATTACAATCCTAATTTCTTCTCAAGATAGTGGATGTTAGTACCACCATTTTGGAAGTTTTCATCTGCAAGAATTCTCTTATGCAAAGGAGTATTAGTTTTAATTCCGTCAATTACTAGCTCGTTAAGTGCATTGCGCGCGCGGGCAATAGCTACGTCACGGTTTTCACCGTAAGTGATTAACTTACCAATCATTGAATCGTAATGTGGTGGAACCGTATAGTCAGCGTAAATATGGCTGTCCCAACGAATACCTAAGCCACCAGCAGGATGGAAACGTGTAATTTTACCCGGTGAAGGGATAAACGTTTCAGGGTCTTCAGCATTAATACGACACTCAATAGCATGACCACGAATAACAACGTCGTCTTGCGTGAATGATAATGGTTGACCCGCAGCAATTTTTAACTGCTCTTTGATTAAATCAATACCAGTAACCATTTCAGTTACAGGGTGTTCAACCTGAATACGTGTATTCATTTCGATGAAGTAAAACTCGCCGTTTTCGTATAAAAACTCAAACGTACCTGCACCGCGGTAACCGATTTCGATACATGCACGTGTACAGCGTTCACCAATAAATTTACGTGTTTCTGCAGTAATACCTGGCGCTGGTGCTTCTTCAACTACTTTTTGGTGACGACGTTGCATAGAACAATCACGTTCACCTAAATGTACTGCATTACCTTGACCATCTGCTAATACTTGAACTTCGATATGGCGTGGGTTTTCAAGGAATTTCTCCATGTAAACCATGCTATTACCAAAGAACTGCTTAGCTTCTTGCTGTGTTAATGCAATTGAATCAATAAGTTCAGATTCGCTACGAACAACACGCATACCACGGCCACCACCGCCACCAGCGGCTTTGATGATTACCGGGTAACCGATTCGTTTGGCGATTTGCATGTTACGTTCTTTATCATCTGATACCGGACCATCAGACCCTGGTACACATGGAACGCCTGCTTTACGCATTGCTGAAATAGCAGAAACTTTATCACCCATAAGGCGAATAGTGTCACCTTTTGGACCAATAAATACAAAACCACTTTGCTCAACTTGGTCGGCAAAATCAGCGTTTTCTGCAAGGAAACCGTAACCTGGATGAATCGCTACAGCGTCAGTTATTTCAGCCGCAGCAATAATGCGCGGGATATCTAAATAACTTTCAGTTGCTGATGGTCTACCAATACAGATGGTTTCATCTGCAAGCAATACATGCTTAAGATCGCGATCCGCCGTTGAATGCACAGCAACCGTTTTGATCCCAAGCTCTTTGCAGGCGCGCAATATACGAAGTGCAATTTCACCTCGGTTTGCAATGACTACTTTATCTAACATTAGAGTTGGCCTTTTAGGTTACGCTATTATTCAATGATGAATAGAGGTTGATCAAATTCTATTGGCTCGCCATTTTCAGCTAAGATAGCTCTTACTGTACCGGCTTTATCTGACTCAATTTGGTTCATCATTTTCATAGCTTCGATAATACAAAGCGTATCGCCAACTTTAACTTGCTGACCAACTTCTACATACGCTGGAGCTTCAGGAGACGCTGCTGCATAAAAAGATCCAACCATTGGTGATTTAACTTGATGGCCAGTAGGTTCTGCTGGAGCTGCTGCTTCAACTGCTACAGGAGCTGCTGCAACTGGAGCAGGGGCTGCTGGCGCTGGTGCATATTGCTGTGGAGCAAATTGCGGGTAACCAGGGCCTGCGCTCATGTTGTTACGGTTAATACGTACTGATTCTTCACCTTCAGTGATTTCTAGCTCAGCAATACCTGATTCTTCTACTAATTCGATAAGCTTCTTTATCTTGCGAATATCCATTACACGACCCGCCTGTTTGTTTGTGTGTTAATTTAAAATTAAATCGAGTTTTTCAACCGGCTCACAGCGGCATTTAATGCTGCGTGGTAACCCATTGCACCTAATCCACATATCACGCCTTGTGCCACATCAGAAAAATACGAATGATGACGAAAGGCTTCACGTGCGTGCACATTACTTAAGTGCACTTCAAAAAACGGAATATCAACACTCAGCAATGCATCACGTAATGCAACGCTTGTATGCGTAAATGCAGCAGGGTTAATTATTATGTAATCAACCGCTTGCCAAGCACTGTGTATTCGCTCAATGAGGGCTTGCTCACTATTACTTTGAAAATGTGCTAACTCAACATCTAGACTATCAGCGGCACTGGTTAGTTCGCTCATAATTTCACTTAGCGTTTGAAAACCGTATTTATCCGGTTCACGTTTGCCAAGCATGTTCAAATTTGGACCATTTATAACTAAAAGGTTAAATTTTGCAGCCATAATACGCGATATATCCTATAAGTAATGAGTTAAGCGGTTGCTAAGTAGTTTTTCGCTTTTAAGTAAGCAGAAAAAAGTAATGTAGCAACAAATTCTCACGTTAACCAACTATTATAGTGATTTCGATGTAAATAGCAGCAAAATACTGGTCCAATCTCTATTTTCGGAACGAAGAACTAGGAGGGAGTCGTAAGCCACTTGGTATATCCAAGTGGCTCTATTGCACTATTATTGTGCGCTGGCGCGCACTGTAGCAAGGTGTTTAGCAAAATCTTCTGCGTTTAAAAAGCCGGTTACACGTTGTGTAGTTAGCTCTTTACCTTGGGTGTTAAAAAACAAAATACTAGGTAAACCAAACACGGTGTACTCTTCCATTAACTCAATTGTTTTATTGTCACTGTTTGTTAAATCAACTTGAATTAGCTGATAATGGCTAAATTCACTTTGCACTTTGGCATCTGGAAACGTGTAATGCTCAAACTCTTTACACGCCACACACCAGTCAGCATATAAGTCGACCATAACCATTCGACCTTCATTACTCGCTTGCGCTACGGCTTCTTTTAGCTCAGCTAAATCCGCCACCTTTTTAAACTCATTACTTTGTGAGCTAACTTGCACAGCTTGTACTGGCCAAAAGTAGTTTTTAGTTAACGTAAACCCTGTCATAACTAATAGCGTTGCAGCAAACCATAATGCAGTTTTTAACTTGCTTTGTGTTTGGCTACTTTGCCAGTGATGTAGGTAAAGTGCCGTTGCTAATGCAAGCACACCTGCCATTAATAATATAATGTCGGCGCTTACTAGTCGCTCAAGTAATATAAGCGGCACAACGAGCATCACAAAACCAAACAAGGTTTTAACTTGCTCCATCCAACCACCTGCTTTAGGCAGCAATTTACCGCCAGATGTACCAAGTAATAAAAGTGGTAACCCCATACCTAAACTAAGCACGTATAGTGTTAAACCACCTACTAAGTAATCACCACTTTGCGCAACAAATAAGAGCGCCGCCGACAGTGGCGCTGTAGTACACGGTGATGCAATTAGCCCCGACAGTACGCCCATTAAAAATACGCCAACGTAGTTGCCGCCTTTTTGATTGTTACTTACTTGAGTTAGCTTGCTCATCATACTGCTTGGCAGTTTTATTTCGTACCAACCAAACATCGACATAGCCAATAATACAAATAGTAAACTAAAGCTAACTAATACAAATGGATGCTGTAAATACCCCTGCACTTGCCCACCAAGCGCCGCAACAACTAAACCAAGCGCTGCATAGGTAACTGCCATGCCTTGTATATATACAAACGACAACGCAAACGCTTTTTTAGTTGAAAGGTTTTGCTGACCCGCAATTAAGCTCGACAAAATAGGAAACATTGGAAATACGCAAGGCGTAAAAGCAAGGCCTACACCAACAACAAAAAATATAAGTAAATTAGTTATTAAGCCCTGACTTGCTAACTGTTCAGTAAAAGTAAGTTCTTTTTCGGTATCATCCGAATTTGTTGTAGGTTCAGTAGCTGGCTCGTTGAGTGCTGCAAATGTGCTTTGCGCAGTTGCTGCTTCATCTGTAGTGTTATTTTGGTCTACATTTTTAACCTGTGCACCACTAATAACACTAAGTGGGATGCTGATTACTTCTGGTGGATAGCAAAGCCCTGCTTTTGCACAGCCTTGGTAACGAACTTTAACCACAGCGCCTTCGGTTACATTACTTAGCTTACTAATAACACTCGCGGAATTAAAAAAAACCTCTGTTTTACCAAAAAATTCATCTTCAATAATTTCGCCACGGCCAGAATCGCCTACTTGAATGTTTGCACCTTTGGCGATAATTTCTATTTTCTTTTTATATAAATAATAGTCTGGCGCTATATCCCAACCTACAAACAAGGTACTGCCTTGCTGGTCAAAATCAAAAACAAACGCTTGGTCTACAGGTAAAAAAGTCTGTTGCGGAGGCCCAAGTAGATCACCAAGCACATTATTAGTCGCAGCCTTTACGGGTACAGTTAATAATGTAACCAACAATAAAAAGAAAAAACGCATTAATTCAGTACCTCGTCCATCCAATTAAAATACGCCAAATTACCGGTTGAAACTTCTACAACCTGAATCTCCGGCACTTCGTAGCTATGTAGCTCTTTTATTGTTAAAAACACATCGTTCATTTTATCTGCTTTTGTTTTTATAAGTAGCTTGGCTTCAGTTGCTTCTGCTACTTCGCCCTCCCACATATAAATAGAGCCCATGTTAGGTAAAATATTTACACAAGCTGCTAGCTTTTTTTCTACCAACGCCCTTGCTAGGCTGCGTGCTTCTGCTTCGTCTTTGCAAGTCGTAAAAATCATTTTAAAATGCGTAGTCATTATGAACCTATTCTTATTGGACAGTGTCTAGCTTCATAGTATCTGATAGCCGATACAATGTGTAGACGCTTAAATATCAGTAAAATGACTATACCTATGCCCTAACCTTGAAAAGAGACCTAGTCACCCTCATTTATATTTCATCAACTCTTTTGAGTGTCATTATTTAGAGAGCGCTATGTTTAGATTTTTATTTGTGTTGTTTATCATCATCCCTATTATCGAAATCGCTTTGCTGATTCAAGTAAGCGATGTGATTGGCGGATTTGCAACAATTGCACTTGTTGTTATTACCGCGATTTTAGGTGCCAAAATGGTTAAAACACAAGGTATGGGTGCGCTGCAAAACGTACAAGCGCAAATGGCGCAAGGGCAAATGCCAGCCAAAGAATTATTTACCGGAATATGCGTTGTAATTGCAGGGGTATTATTACTTACCCCTGGCATTATGACCGACGTGTTTGGGTTACTATTATTAACGCCTGCAATTCGTAACAAACTGGCCGCAGGTCTTGCTAGCCAAGCAACTGTTAGAATGAGCGCAGGTAGGCAACAAGGGCCATCGCCGTTTGCTGGGCAGCAACATGCTGAACGAGAGCAAGGGCAAATGGAACGACCAACGACTATTGATGGCGAATATGAGCGAAAAGATTAAAAATTTATCATTTTTTCTCTTGGAATTTTACACTCTACCCCCATTAATGAATGCAAATTAGAAAAGCTTTTTTCTGTACTGTTCAGAAACTGTTAGGAGAACTAAAAAACATGAACATTCGTCCTTTACAAGATCGCGTAATCGTTAAACGTCTAGAAGAAGAAACAAAATCTGCTGGCGGTATTGTATTAACTGGCTCTGCAGCTGAAAAATCAACTCGCGGAGAAGTTGTAGCCGTAGGTAATGGTCGCGTTTTAGATAACGGTGACGTGAGAGCGTTAGAAGTTAAAGCCGGTGACACTGTGTTATTTGGCTCATATGTTGAAAAAGTTGAAAAGATCGAAGGTCAAGAGTACCTGATCATGCGTGAAGATAATATTTTAGGCATTGTAGGCTAAACCTACTTTTCGTTTATAAACATTTAAGAATTTAGAGGAATTTAAAACATGGCAGCAAAAGAAGTACTTTTTGCAGGTGACGCACGCGCTAAAATGCTAACTGGCGTAAACATCCTGGCAAACGCAGTAAAAGTTACATTAGGTCCTAAAGGCCGTAACGTTGTACTAGACAAATCATTTGGCTCTCCAGTTATCACTAAAGATGGTGTATCTGTAGCAAAAGAAATCGAACTTGAAGACAAGTTTGAAAACATGGGCGCACAAATGGTTAAAGAAGTTGCATCTAAAGCAAATGATGCAGCCGGCGATGGTACAACTACCGCTACAGTACTTGCACAGTCTATTGTTAATGAAGGCCTTAAAGCTGTTGCAGCAGGCATGAATCCAATGGATCTTAAGCGCGGCATCGACAAAGCAGTTATTGCTGCTGTTGCAGAGCTTAAAGCGTTATCTGTTCCTTGTTCTGATACTAAAGCAATTGCACAAGTAGGTACTATTTCAGCTAACTCTGATCAAGAGATTGGTAATATCATTGCTCAAGCAATGGAAAAAGTAGGCCGCAACAGTGGTGTTATTACTGTAGAAGAAGGTCAATCACTTGAAAACGAACTAGATGTTGTTGAAGGCATGCAGTTTGACCGTGGTTACTTATCTCCTTACTTTATCAACAGCCCAGAAAAAGGCACTGTTGAACTAGATAACCCATTTATTCTACTTGTAGATAAAAAAATATCTAACATCCGTGAATTATTACCAACATTAGAAGCGGTTGCTAAAGCAAGTAAACCACTACTAATCATTGCAGAAGACCTTGAAGGCGAAGCACTAGCTACATTAGTAGTTAATAACATGCGCGGTATTGTTAAAGTATCAGCTGTTAAAGCACCTGGCTTTGGCGATCGTCGTAAAGCAATGCTACAAGATATTGCTGTATTAACTGGCGGTACTGTTATTTCTGAAGAAATCGGCTTAGAGCTTGAAAAAGCAACAGTTGAAGACCTAGGTACAGCTAAACGCGTAATTATCACTAAAGATGATACAACTATCATTGATGGTGCTGGCGAAGAAGCGGGTATTACTGGTCGTGTTTCTCAAATTAAAGCACAAATTGAAGAAGCTACATCTGACTACGATAAAGAAAAACTTCAAGAGCGCATGGCTAAACTAGCTGGCGGTGTTGCAGTTATCAAAGTAGGTGCTGCTACTGAAATCGAAATGAAAGAGAAAAAAGACCGCGTTGAAGATGCATTAAATGCAACTCGTGCAGCGGTTGAAGAAGGCGTAGTACCTGGCGGCGGTGTTGCACTTGTACGTGCTGCTAGCAAGCTAGTTGATTTAGTTGGCGACAACGAAGATCAAAACCACGGTATTAAAGTTGCACTTCGTGCGATGGAAGCACCACTTCGTCAAATCGTAACTAACGCAGGCGACGAAGCATCAGTTGTAATTAACGCAGTTAAAGGCGGCGATGGTAACTACGGTTACAACGCAGCAACTGGCGAATACAACGACATGATTGAAATGGGTATCCTAGATCCAACTAAAGTAACACGCTCTGCGCTACAGTTTGCAGGGTCTATTGCGGGTCTAATGATCACTACTGAAGCAATGGTAGCTGAAATCCCTAAAGACGAATCTGCTGGTGCACCTGATATGGGTGGCATGGGCGGAATGGGTGGTATGGGCGGCATGATGTAATCATCTAACCCATATACTATAGCATCCTAAGAAGCCCGCAAGGCTATGTTTTGCGGGCTTTTTTATTGACTTTACTTCCTATTACATCCGATAATATTTCACTACTTCCAAAAATAACAAGGTATTAATGAAGGGTACCACTGCAAACTTCAGTTTGATTTTATTCATATTTAATATGCATACCCCTCATAAAGTACCCCACACAAGAGATGTAAATGCCATTAACTGCACAAGAAGTAAAAAATATATCCTGTCCTGAAGACAAAGCGCAGATAAAGAAATCCGATGGTAACAATCTGTTTTTACTGGTTAAAAAAAATAATTCCAAACTATGGCGGCTCAGGTTTAGACATGCAGGAAAGTACCAAGAAATGGCTCTTGGAAAATACCCCTCCATATCTCTCAGCGAAGCTAGAAGATTGGCTGAAGAAGCAAGAGCGTCTTTAATCAATGGTATTAACCCCATGGATGAAAGGCGGGAACGAAAACGCACAAAAGAGGTAACTAAAGACAAGTTATTTTCAACCATTGCAATAAAGTGGTGGGAGCAGCAAAAAGGTTCTTGGTCGGAGGATCACGAAAAAAGAATCAATCGTTGGCTGCTGGTGGACTCTAAAAGCTTAGGTAACCTTCACATTGATAATATTGACGCTGGGCATATTACTGAACTCATGTTAGCAATTGAAGCTGCTGGAACGCCCAGAAAAGCACCAAATATACTGGCGGTAATCAATCGTGTTTTTGGTTATGCATTAGCGCACAGGTTAACACGAAACAACCCTGCACAAGGTTTACCTCTCACCGATATACTAAAACCCTTACCAAAAGTAAAACATAGGGCTGCAATCGTTAAGCCTAATGAACTTGCCCAATTGATTAGAGATATAGATACAACCGAATCAGGCAATTACTGCACTGTTGAAGCACTTAAATTAATACCTAGAGTATTCTTAAGACCAACTGAGATTAGAAACATGAAGTGGGAATACATTGACTTTGATGATGCGCTAATAAGAATACCAGCCGAAAAAATGAAACGCGAGCGAGAGCATATTGTGCCTATGTCAAAGCAAGTCGTAAAACACTTAAAAGAAGTGAAAACTGTTACAGGCTACTCCAAGTTGGTATTTCCAAACCAAAGAGATGGCGGTAAACCTATGAGTAAAAATGTATTAACTAACCGTTTACGAGATTTAGGGTACCCTGCCGATGTCATGTCAGCACATGGTTTTAGAAGTACAGCATCAACCATACTGCACGAAAAAGGCTGGAATCATGATGTCATTGAAGTGCAGCTTGCCCACCTTACTGGCTCGGCTACATCAAGAGCTTACAACCGCTCAATATACTTGGCAGAGAGAACAAAGCTAATGCAAGAATGGGCAGACTATTTAGATCAATTGTCTAATATAAAATAACAATGGCACATAAAAGCAATGAAAAAAACAGATAAGTTAAGAGAGTGGCTCTCACTTGAAAATGCAGCTGCGCGTATCTCTAAAGAAATAAATGAAAATATAACTGTAAATGATTTATATCGGCTAGCACTCGATGGTCACTTAAAACTATCTATGTATTTTGTAAATGATGGACATGGTATAGAGGGTGAATTGGGGGGAGTCGATGAGACTGAGAAGCAGTTACCTCAGCAAAAATTTAATACCTTGAACCGCACTGTTCAAAGTATGGCTGGTATTTGGGATTTAACAATGCAAGGCCAAGAGGCTTATGAAATTAAAGAGTATTATGAAGAAAGCAATTCAGGGGTAAGTGTAAAAAACCGTAGTAAAAATGGTATCTTAGTGCAACAAGATGGCGTCACTTGTAAGCTATATAAATACTTTGACTATGAGAAAATATGTAGTCCTGAATACAACGAATCAAAAGAGAGGAAACGTGCCCTTGCGGAAGAACCTGCTAAGATTTTTGAAAATCTTCCCATAGTTCTTGAGCAATTAGTTCGAACTGATAAATATGACATACAATATGTACCTTGTATCAAACTTTCTGATGCTGGTTGCGTTTTGATTATAAAAAATCGTGAAATCACTCGCTTTATCCAATTGATAGAAAATAAGCCGCAAGAAGAAAAACCACTTACATCTAAAGAACGAACTACAAAAAACATTCTAATAGGGGCACTACTGAAAGAGTTAGGTATAACCCCTCCTTATAAAGCTTCTGCCCCCGTTATTAAATTAATCGTTGAAAAATATGGTAAAACTATCGCTGACAACACCGTCCGCGCAACTCTACAAGAACTTGCTGAGCATATAGATTAGCCCCCTTTGTATGAATTAAAAAACGCAATTGAAACTCTACTTTCTTCAATTGCGTTTCAGACCTCTCAAATCAAATAACCTTCTAATCATCCAATAAACGATTAAAAGGTTCCAATGTGTCCTATAAAATAATTCGCTTACCTGAAGTTAAAAATAAAACAGGCCTATCTCGCAGCACCATTTACTTGAGTATGGCTAAAGGTAATTTTCCGAAAACTATTTCACTAAGTGAGCGAGCTGTTGGCTGGCTTGATTCAGAGATTGAGCAATGGCTTGATAAGCGTATCGCTGCATCTAAGGTGGCTAACAATGAGTCGTCGTAACAACCCCAATCGCATCAAAATCCATCGTAGCTATACAGTGATTGATGTTAGTGAAGCATTAGGTGTTCACCCCAAAACTGTACGTAATTGGATTCGTGTTGGCCTACCTGTAATTGATGATAGACGTCCGCTTTTAATTCATGGTAGCGACTTAAAAGTTCATTTAAAGCAGAGGCGAAAAACTTACATGTACAAATGTGAAATACATGAAATTTACTGCTTCAAATGCAAAGAGCCTAAAAACCCAACTATAGAATCACTTAGATTTATATCGAAACCTGCTGGTATGGCGCAGATGTCTGGGCACTGTAAAGAGTGTGGCTGCCAAGCAAATAAATATGTTTCTTGGCGCAATGTGAATCAAATTTGGCTTGAACTCGAGGGTAAATTACCGATAGCTGAAAAACACTTAATCCTGAGAGAAGAAGCTCTCTTAAATTATCCTTTAGACATGGTATTTAATGATGAAAAAAAGCAACACTAATAACGCTCGAATTCTGTACGAATACAACAAATATTTGGTTGATGCAAAACGTCAAGATCAAACAACTGTTGACGGTGCAATGAAATCAATTAATCGCTTTGAAGAATATACAGGGTACCTCGATTTTAATAAGTTTAGGGCAAAGCATGCCATTGGGTTTAAGAAGGATCTTCTTGCCCAAAAATCAACTGTTACTGGAGAGGTATTAAGTAAAGCAACAGTATTAACTGCAATTCGTCACATAAAAATGTTCTTTCACTTTTTAGTTACGCAAAAAGGTTATAGAGCAAAAATCAACTACAGCGATATTGAATATTTCAATTTATCTGAAAAAGATACTCGCATTGCTAATACCAAGCGAAGAAAAAATGTAGCTAAAATTGAGCAGGTTATACAGACTTTAGAAGCAATGCCGTTTAGCACTGAGATTGAGATGCGTGAGAGAGCTTTAATTGCTTTTATCATTTTAACTGGCGCAAGAGATAGTGCTGTAGCCTCAGCTAAAATTAAACATATTGATATTATCGAGCAAAGCTTTTATCAAGATGCTAGGGATGTAAATACCAAATATAGTAAAACCTTTACTACTTACTTTTTCCCTGTGGGTGGGCTGCCATCAAAGATTTTGGCTCACTGGATTGAATACTTAATAAATGAACTTGGATATAAGCAAAATGATCCGCTGTTTCCAAAAACTAGGTTAGCACACAATAAAAATCAGCAGTTTGAGGCTGTTGGCTTACTAAAAGAGCATTGGAGTAACGCCACCCCAATTCGCAAAGTGTTTAAACAAGCTTTTAAAGCTATTGGTTTACCCTACTTTAATCCTCATAGCTTCCGTGACACTCTGGTTAGGCTAGGTGAAAACCTTTGTCTTACGCCTGAAGAATTTAAAGCATGGAGTCAAAATTTGGGGCATGAAGGTGTTTTAACCAGTTTTTACAGTTATGGTGATGTCCCCGATTACAAACAAGCAGAGTTACTGCGTAAATTAGCCAAACCAGCTGAAAACATTCCGACTGATATGGAAGAGCAATTTAATCAGTTTCAAGCTTTTCAGAGAATGATGGCTCAACAATAAAGCCTATCTATTTAATCTTATTAGCTGGTATCAATAAACATTCATATATTGATACCAGTTTTTCTATATATAATTAGGTATCATAAAAATAGGCTTTTTACTTAATGATACTTAAAGTATATGATACCCCAATAATTGATACCTACCATAAAGTGAATATCCTATGCGTACCTTTTCCTATTGTCGTGTTTCTACAACAGAGCAAACCACAGAAAACCAAATCCTTGCCATTCAACAAAAAGGGTATCAGGTGAATGAAGCTCGTACTATTAGTGAGACAGTTTCTGGCTCTGTTGAAGCTATGAAGCGTGAAAAGTTCAAGATGCTGATTAATCACCAGATGGAACGTGGCGATATGCTGGTGGTCTTAAAGCTAGACCGTCTAGGTCGCGACAACATTGACGTTCAAAATACAATTAACATACTCACACATAAAGGAATCAAAGTTATATGCCTCGATCTACCTGTTGCAGATCTCTCGAGTTCTGAAGGTAAGTTGCTGTTGCAAATGTTTTCAGCCTTTGCTGAGTTCGAGCGAAACCGGATCAGAGAGCGAACAAAGGAAGGACTTGAACGAGCTAAAGCTCAGGGCAAGAAGCTGGGTAGACCCAAAGCCAATGCTACAACTGCTTTAGTGCAAGCAAAGAAAGCTGAAGGCTTATCGCAATCTAAAGCAGCAAAAGCACTTGGTTT
Source organism: Pseudoalteromonas sp. APC 3691 (assembly GCF_030408135.1). Lineage (NCBI taxonomy): Bacteria > Pseudomonadati > Pseudomonadota > Gammaproteobacteria > Alteromonadales > Pseudoalteromonadaceae > Pseudoalteromonas > Pseudoalteromonas sp. APC 3691. Next base: position 62,860 of record NZ_JASDCB010000013.1, read on the forward strand.
GGGGATCGCGACAGTAAAAAGGCACTGGAATAAATCGAATGTAGTGATTTAGTAAGGAAGCTTGAATTATCCTGTATTTGTTAAATAGGCCTCTTTAATGTTCGTTTTTTTAGCATTGCTTGTACCTCTAGACTTAAGTTATTGCTGCTAAGTCATTTTTGCCATATTCTTGTGATAATAAAATTATAAATAAATTCTACTTAAATCTAGTGTTACGTTGGGCGAAAATCGTGCAAATATTACATCAGAAAAAATAGACGAAGAATTTTTTGAAGCGTAGGGTAAAGGATGACAAAAACAGAAGCTCAAACTCGTATAGATATCATTGACAAACAACTACACCAATCAGGTTGGGATGTTTCTGACCCTACAAAAGTTGTACATGAATTTGATATACTTGTTGATCTTCCTGAAGGCATTAAAGAACCTCAAACTCCATATCAAGGTCATCAATTCAGTGATTACGTATTACTCGCTAAAAATGGTAAGCCTTTAGCTGTAGTTGAAGCCAAAAAATCTAGTAAAGACGCTGCTCTTGGCCGTGAACAAGCAAAACAATATTGCTATAACATTCAGAAACAAAGAGGGGGAGAGTTACCTTTTTGTTTCTACACAAATGGCCATGACATTTATTTCTGGGATCTAGAAAACGCTTCACCTCGCAAAGTTGTGGGCTACCCAACAATAGATGATTTAGAGCGTTTTCAGTATATTCGTCGAAACAAAAAAGCCCTTACTCAAGAATTAATCAATACCGATATTGCAGGTCGAGATTACCAGCTTCGTGCTATTCGTTCTGTATTGGAAGGCATTGAGAAAAAGCAACGTGATTTCTTATTAGTCATGGCAACAGGTACAGGTAAAACCCGTACTTGTATAGCATTAGTCGATACTCTTATGAGAGCAAGTCACGCTGAAAAAGTATTGTTTTTGGTCGATAGAATAGCGTTGCGAGAACAAGGTATTGCTGCTTTTAAAGAGCATTTGCCAAATGAACCTCGTTGGCCAAATGAAGGCGAAAAGTTAATAGCAAAAGATCGCAGAATATATATTTCCACATACCCTACAATGTTAAATATTATTCGTGATGAATCTCAGCATTTATCACCACATTTTTTCGATTTAATAGTGGTAGATGAAAGCCATCGTTCGATATACAACACTTATAAAGAAGTTTTAGATTATTTCAAAACAACTACGCTTGGTTTAACAGCAACACCGACCGACGTTATCGACCACAACACATTTCAATTATTCCACTGTGAAGATGGTCTTCCTTCATTTGCCTATACCTATGAAGAGGCTGTAAACAATACACCACCTTTTTTAAGTAACTTTCAGGTAATGAAAATTCAAACAAAGTTTCAAATTGAAGGAATAAGTAAACGTACAATTTCACTTGAAGACCAAAAACGTTTAATCCTTGAAGGTAAAGACGTAGAAGAAATTAACTTTGAAGGCACACAGTTAGAAAAACAAGTCATCAATAAAGGCACTAACACCCTTATTGTTAAAGAGTTCATGGAAGAATGTATTAAGGACTCCAATGGGGTTTTACCGGGTAAAACTATTTTCTTTTGTAGCTCTAAAGCACACGCACGCAGATTAGAAGAAATATTCGATAAACTCTATCCCGAATATACGGGGGAACTTGCTAAAGTTTTGGTATCAGAAGACCCGAGAGTTTATGGTAAAGGAGGGCTACTCGACCAATTTACTAATAACGATATGCCGCGCGTAGCAATTAGTGTTGATATGCTTGATACCGGTATTGATGTTCGTGAAATCGTTAATCTTGTATTTGCTAAACCGGTATATTCATACACTAAATTTTGGCAAATGATAGGCCGAGGAACGCGATTATTAGAGCCACAAAAAATAAAACCTTGGTGCACTGAAAAAGACAACTTTCTTATTCTCGATTGTTGGGACAATTTCGAGTACTTCAAACTAAACCCCAAAGGTAAAGAGCTAAAAGCACAACTGCCATTACCAATAAAGCTCGTAGGGCTGAAACTCGACAAAATTGAGAAAGCCAACGACATCGGTGAATTTGAAATAGCAGAACGTGAAATAATAAAATTAAGAGAATTAATAGAAGCACTGCCAAAAAATTCAGTCGTAATTAATGAAGCCTCTGCTGTTTTAGCAAAAATTTACGATAATAATTTTTGGACAAAACTATCACATGAAAAACTGGAATTTTTAAGAACAGACATCAAGCCATTATTTAGAACACTATCTGAACTTGATTTTAAAGCGATGCGCTTTGAACGTGATTTAGACGAATACTCATTAGCAAACCTTAACCAAGAGAAACAAAAGGCCGAATTACTGAAAGAAGCGATAGTTGCGCAAATTGGCGAGTTGCCTTTGTCAGTTAATTTCGTTAAAGCCGAAGAAAACATTATTAGGGAAGCGCAATTTAATCATTTTTGGAGTAAAACAAATTTCAACGAGCTCGACTTATCAATTGAACAGCTCGCCATCAAACTAGGTCCTCTGATGAAGTTCCGTGAGCCGGAAGAGAAACAAGGTCAAACAGAATTAGACCTTACGGATATTCTGCACAATAAAGAGATGGTAGAATTCGGGCCTCAACACGAAGCGGTTGGTATTAGCCGTTACAAAGAAATGGTCGAGCAACTAATAACAGACTTAACCCACTCTAATCCAATTTTACAACAAATACGCGATGGACTAACGGTGAGCAGTATCGATGCAGCTTTACTTGCTGACATACTACATGCAGAACACCCACATATAACAGAAGACTTGCTCAGGCAGGTATACAAAAACCGTAAAGCACAATTTATTGAATTTATTCGCCATATTTTAGGTATTGAAACATTAAAAAGCTTTCCTGAAACGGTGAGTGAAGCGTTTAATAAATTTGTACAGCAACATACCAATCTCAGCAGCAGACAATTAGAATTTTTGAATTTACTAAAAACATTCATTATCGAGCGTGAAAAAGTGGTTAAAAAAGACCTCATCAATTCACCCTTTACCATTATTCATCCACAAGGTATTCGTGGCGTTTTTAGTCCTGCAGAAATTAACGAAATTTTACAGCTAACCGAGCAGTTAGCGGCATAAACAATAGGCATTACCATGTTACAAAACAACCCTGAATTAAAAAGTAAAATTGACCAGCTATGGAACAAATTTTGGAGTGGTGGAATTTCGAATCCACTAACCGCCATAGAGCAAATCACTTATCTGTTGTTTATGAAACGCCTAGATGAAATTGATCAGAAAAAACAAGCTGATGCTGAGTGGAACGATGAGCCGTATACTTCAAAATTTGAAGGGCAATGGATACCGCCTGAATACCGTGCGCGTAAAGATGATTCAGATACTGACGACGAATGGCAGAAAAAACTAGAAGATGAAAAACGTTATGCCATAGATAAAGGTAATTTACGCTGGAGCGAATTTAAACGCATGCAAGCCGAAGACATGCTGCAACATGTGCAAAACAAAGTATTTCCGTTTTTAAAAGACTTAAATGGTGGCGAGTCTAACTTTACTCACCATATGCGCAACGCGGTTTTTATTATTCCTAAACCTGCATTATTGGTTGAAGCGGTAAAAACCATTGACGAAATTTTTGTGATTATGGAGAAGGATTCACAAGAAAAAGGCCAAGCTTTTCAAGATATTCAAGGTGACGTTTATGAGTTTTTGCTATCAGAAATAGCAAGCGCGGGGAAAAATGGCCAATTTAGAACGCCACGCCATATCATAAAATTAGTCGCTGATTTAGTTCAACCTAAGCTAGGCGATAAAATAGCCGATCCCGCTTGTGGGTCTGGTGGTTTCTTACTCGGTGCTTACCAATACATCATCACTGATTTAGCTAAAAAAGCAGGCGCTAAAGACTTAACGCCTGATGAGGACGGCTTTACCCGTACTTCTATTGCTGCAGGCTTAACGGAAAACGCCCAAAACATATTGCAAGCCACATTACATGGTTACGATATCGACGCCACTATGGTGCGTTTGGGTTTAATGAACTTAATGATGCACGGGGTGAATGAGCCGAATATTGACTACAAAGACACCCTAAGTAAAAGCTACCTAGAAGAAACCGAATACAACATCATCATGGCTAACCCGCCCTTTACTGGCAGTATTGATAAAGGTGACATCAACGAAAACTTAACGTTATCGACCACCAAAACTGAGTTATTGTTTGTTGAAAACATCTACCGCTTACTGAAAAAAGGTGGCACCGCTGGCGTTGTTATTCCGCAAGGTGTGCTGTTTAGTTCAGGCAAAGCGTTTGTTGAACTGCGTAAAATTTTAGTTGACCGTTGTGACTTAAAAGCTGTGGTTACCCTTCCAAGTGGTGTGTTTAAACCTTACGCTGGTGTCAGTACCGCTATTTTGTTATTTACTAAAGTATGGGGAACGAAAGATACCGTTACCGAGCCAGCGACTAAGCATACTTGGTTTTATGAAATGACCGCTGATGGTTATTCGTTAGACGATAAACGCGCTAAGCAAGAAGGTTATGGTGACTTACAAGAGATTATTACTAAGTACCATACTCGCAATGCCGAAACCGATTGTGAAGACCGTATTATTAGTGATACTCATAAATGCTTTATGGTGCCACGAGACGAAATTGCCAGTGATGACAATAATTATGATTTGTCTTTATCACGCTACAAGCAAGATATTTTTGAAATCGTGGAATACGAAAAGCCTGACATAATCTTAAACCGTCTGATTAAGGCTGAAGTCGGCGATATTGAAGACAGCGAACTAAACAAAATAGAAAGTGGGATTGTTCGAGAATTGTTAGAGCTCAAGGGGATGATCGGATGAGGCTTGAGAGATTATCTAATATCTTAGATATTACTATGGGCAAAACACCCGCAAGGAAAGATCCGAATTACTGGGGTAAAGGTCATAAATGGGTATCGATTCGAGATCTCAAGCAAAAAGTAATTACTGAAACCAAAGAAGAAATAACAGATTTAGCACTTAAGAAAACGGGTATTAAGCAAGTTGCTAAAGGGACGTTACTTTTTAGTTTTAAATTAACCATCGGTAAAATGGCCTTTGCGGGCACAAACCTTTATACAAATGAAGCTATAGCCGCATTTGTGATCAAAGATCCAAAAATATTAGACTCAAACTACTTATATTACGCCCTTAAATCAGCAAATCTAGTGGGCTCAAATCAGGCTGCAATGGGGAAAACGTTAAACTCGAAGTCACTAGCAGCAATTGAAATCCCTTTACCTGATGATATAAATGACCAAAAACGTATTGCTCATTTACTTGGTAAAGTTGAAAGTCTGATTAATCAACGAAAGCAAAACATTCAACAACTTAATGATTTATTGAAAAGCGTATTTTTGGATATGTTTGGCGATCCCAAAAGTAACCCACATAATTTTCCTATTAGAATACTTTCAAGTTTTTATGTTAACCCTAAAGAAGGAACTAAATGTGGCCCATTCGGAAGTGCATTAAAAAAGGATGAATATGTGAGTTCAGGGGTTTCTGTTTGGAATATGGATAATATTGACCCTAAAGGGAGAATGATTTCACCATTCAGAATGTGGATTACAAGTGAAAAATATGCTGATCTATCGTCTTATTCAGTAATTGATGGAGATATAGTTATTTCAAGAGCAGGAACCGTCGGTAAAATGTGTGTGGCGAAAATGAATGGAGTGCCATCCATCATTAGTACGAACCTTATCCGACTAAGATTTGGTAATGAGTTGAGGCCTCTTTATTTTGTATCACTGATGACATATTGCAAAAGCAGAGTGGGAAGGTTAAAAGTAGGGCCTGATGGCACTTTTACACATATGAACACAGGTATTCTTGATAAACTTGAATTCCCATACCCGCCATTAGAGCTTCAAGATAAGTTTGAAAATATTGTTAAAAAAACCGAAGAAATTAGAACCAATTACGAGCTAAGTTTAATAGATTTAGAAACTCTGTACAGCTCTCTAAGCCAAAAGGCATTCAAAGGTGAGTTAGATTTATCTAAGATCCCACTTCCTGATGAGAGTGAAGAAGTCCCTGATGATATGAGCTCTGTAGATCAAAATAATATGACTGAAAATAATAAAGAAAATTCAATACTTGGTTTTAGCCAATTTAATCCAGAGAGTATAAAAGATAACGAGATACGAAAAACACAACTGACTGAATGGTTTAATGAATGGCTTGAACATTATCAACAAGAAAGTGATTTAAATATTAATCACTTCTGGCAATGCATTGAATTTACGACGCAAGACTATGTAGATGAAAATGATGAGCCGTTAAAAATAGAGGTGAGTGATTATGATTATATTAAGGATGAGATTTTCGCTGCTATTAAAAGTGGCGTTATAAAACAGACGACTAATATGATTGAAACAGTTGTTGATGGTAAAACACAGCTAGCGCCCGGCAACCAAATACTATTAAAAAAACAACATTAAGCGAACTCACGGATGAAGTTAATCAGACTAAAAGTTACCGACCCTAAAGGTTTTCGAAGCCTGCAATCAGGTTTTGAACATCATTTTCGTAAAGCGTGGCAAATTAATGAAAAAGATGCACTTGCAGAGTTTGCCCCTTTCGTTTGTGCTGGTCCCAACGGCAGTGGTAAATCGAATTTATTAGAAGTACTTGCGGCTATTTTTTATCAGTTAGAAGTATTGAGAATACGCCGCAATTTTTTACCTGAAATTTTACAAGATAACGATCAAGACGATACTCTCAGTTCATTCGAACTTGACTACCTGATAAAAGTACCTAAAGACTTTATAAGCCCCGCTGGCCCTGAGTGGGCAAATGTTAGTGTATGGAAAGAATCAGGCACAACCGTGCGCTTTATTTGGAATAACCAAAGTGAATTTGAAACTAATAAAAATGAAGTGTTTTCTGGAGGGTACGCAGATATATTGTTACCCCAATATATTATCGGTTATTCATCGGGTGAAAATGAAATTCTCAGCTTACCATTCTTTAAAATGCGCTTTGTGCAATATGATGAATATTATCACGCCTTAAAAGAACAATTACCCTACGGGGGCTCACCTGAATCTCGCTTAATATATTTGGATAACAGCTTTAGCCAAGCAATTTTATTAAGTAACTTACTGTATCAAACAGATGAAACGCTGGCACCATTTCGTGAAGAAGTCGGTATCGAATCACTTAATGAGTTTCGTATTATTATTAAGCGAAAATTTACAGTATCAGCGGATATGGCTAGCGAATTTGGTGGCAACAACCCAAGTGTAAAATTTGATAGTGAAAACAATAGTTACCTAGTAGATTTAGTCTCGTTACTGGAAGCTGATGAAGCTTTGCAAAAAGAAATTTCAGAAGAATCAGAAAAAGAAGGTTCAAGTTCGATTAGTGCTTACGGTAATTTTTCACCAGCCATTACTCGCCTAAAACGTTGTGCTACTAGCTGGTTTGAAGATCATGAAACTGATTCGTTATATTTAGATTACAGTGTAAACCAAGCAACAAAAGATGCTTTTAAAAACAACTTCAATTCGGCCTTAGAGTTATTCCAAGCACTACAAGTATTGCTAACACTCAACCTTTATTCAGTAAGTGATAAATTAAAAGCGGAGTTATATCAATCAAACAGTCTTTACGTCAGTGAAACGGTTCCTAGCCTACCATCTGACGAGCGCATAATGCGTATTAAACATTTTTGGATAAGTAAAAAAGATATTAAAGAGCCTGTGCTATTAAAGAGTCTTTCCGATGGAGAGCATCAACTATTACATACCCTCGGCTTATGTATTTTATTTAAAAACACTAATAGTTTGTTCCTACTAGATGAGCCGGAAACCCATTTTAACCCGCAATGGCGTGCTAATTTCATCTCTCGTTTACGTCAAAGTTTTAGTGACAAGGATAGAGAGAACCATAACCAAGAAATCCTCATTACAACTCACACTCCTTTTCTTATTTCTGATAGTACGCCGGATAAAGTGCTGGTATTTAATAAAGATAAAGGCACTGGTGAAGTAGCTGTAAGCAACCCTGAATACAACACATTAGGTGCATCTATTAATAAGATCACTATGGCTACTTTCGATAAGCGAGAAACCATTGGTGGCCTTGCACAATCGTTATTGAATGCTTTTAAAGCTAGTTCAGAGCAGCAAGAAACTGATAAAAATCAACTAATAAAAGACATCAACAATAAACTTGGTGACTCCGTAGAAAAAGTTCTCTTGATAAAAACGATTCTCGACAGTATGGAGGGGGGTGACTAATGTTATTTCCCTATACCTATGTTCCTCATAAAATGGAAAGAATGCAGGAGTTTATCGATTATATTTTTATTGAAGTCTGGTGTAAGGCTCCGTCACTAGGTAATTTCGATTTGAGTTTGTTTGATAAAAATCGTGATTTAAAGGAATTAATGGTTAATTTTCTTTGGAGTGATGCTACAGGTGCAGATTTTTTTTATGGACACGTTGAACGGATTTACGGTTTATTTTCGACGCTAACCGTTGCTCAAATAACCGAACTTAAGCAATGGTATCAAAATAATAATGCTGTAGAGCAAGTTTGTCAGAATAACCCCGTTCTCGATATTGCCCGTTATGCCGATATACGAGTAGCTTATCCTTACAAGAAAGGCGATGATATTAAAGCTAGTATTTTTAAACAAATAGAATTTTTCTTCAAAGGCTTATATTCACAATCTTTACTTGGCTTAGCTGCAGTAAAAGAAAAAATTGGTGATATCGACGATCACTATAAAACTTTTATGACAACAAACTCGCTAGGTAAGTGTCCTTTCTGTGGTATTACCGACCTCTTAGGTGTGTATCATACTAAGCGTGAAGCTTATGATCATTATCTTCCTAAAGGTGTATATCCTTTTAATTCAATTAACTTTAAAAATCTGGTTCCTGCATGCCATCACTGCAATAGTAGCTACAAGACAACACACAGCCCCGCACATACACCTAAAGATCCTGCTGGCAAAATTCATCGACGTAAAGCGTTTTTTCCATATTCACCAAATCCCCATGAGATTGACATCAGCATTGAGCTATCGGCAACTCATGTAGACAATATTTTAATCGATGACATTCAAATATCTTTTGGGCCCAATAACATAAGTGAAGAAATTGAGACATGGAAAGATGTTTATGGAATTGAGGAACGATATAAGTTGAAATGCTCAAGTGAAACGGATGGTAAGGCTTGGCTTAATAGAGTGATGAATGAAAGGCATAATTATGAATTATCAATCGAAGCAATGCTTCGAGCTGAAATGAAAAGTGCACAGAATCAACCATATTCAGACAGTAACTTTTTGAAAAAAGCTTTTTTAATGGGGTGTCATAAAGCGGGTATTTTTGATGATTAATATTGTATTTAGACGAACTAAAGATTAATAAATATTTAGTACTGGCTTCTACCTCCAGCCGGAAAAACTCCCATACATCATTTGCCTTTGTTTATATCTATTGGTTATTTATTTTTAAGCTTTTTTAAGGCTGAATATTAGAAAGTTATCAGGGTAAAAGGTTTCATGATACATCTTTTTTCCGATATTTGGTGGTGACTGCTCAGATCGAATCTGTTTATTATTGAACAGCCAGTATAAAAGTCTTTTATACATTCAAATGTATATTTGCAATTCAAATTAATTTATTTACTTAAAAACAGTGCGAGTACAATCAGGGGTACCACCACCCAACATAAAACTTAATCTATTTTAAATCAATGGATTATACTTTTAAGTGCGGCATGATGTAATCATCCCCTAAACACCTAGCTCAAATAAAAACCCAGCTTCGGCTGGGTTTTTAGCTATTGGGCACAAATAAAGTAAAAGCCACAGGTGTGGCTAATTAATAAAATGACTTCGCGTATCCCTTTGCTTCTTAAATGCATGCCAAACCATACTCAGAGTTAATTTTATTTATTAAAAATTATTAAGGATATTAAGATGAATAAAAAACCTGAACTAATCATCTCATCACTCGATGCAGATAGATTGTATGACTTAATGGAATCATTGCCTGTAGGTAGCTTTGCTAATAAAGAAGAGTTGGAATCTGAACTGGCACGAGCAACAATAGTCGAACCTAAAGATATGCCATCGTCAGTTGTAACGATGAACTCAACTGTAAACTTTATTGTTGAGTCTTCTAAAGAAGAATTTACGTTAACCTTGGTGTACCCGAAAAACATTGACTCTAGCGGCGATAAAATATCGATATTATCACCCGTTGGTAGCGCATTACTTGGGCTAAACCAAGGCGATGAAATTGAGTGGCCTAAACCGAGTGGCGGCTTAATAAAGGTAAAAATAAAAGAAGTAACCTATCAACCAGAACGTGCTGGTGAATTACACAGATAAACACTTTACGCACTTAGTACTAAAAAATCGCTTTAAAGTAGACCCAGCCTCGGCTGGGTTTTGTTTTTTATTATAAAGCAGATTGATATTGTTTAATTTATACCCACATCTAAGTTACGTATAACTAAGATTTATATTAAATGGATTTATTAAATAATAACGGAATATTCATCTTCTTTGTTTTTGTTGCCCTTGTGACTGGGTTATTTTCATTCGTAGTTTGGGCTATGCTCAAAATGGTCACGTGGGGTAAAAGTATGTCTAAGGGGGCTTATTTATTTTTAGCATTCTTTCCGCTTATTTCTATTATTCCTATCCCACCGCCTACATACGAAAATGTACAAAAGCAAAACAAGAACAAAGAAAACGCAAAGAAGACCCAGGTGATCCACCCGATGATGATGAAGACGAACTCGCAAGTTAATTAATATCATATACTGCGGGCATATACCCTGCGTAATCGTTTACTAAATATGATAAAAAGCACATTTATTTAATAGTACGGAGTGAGCTAAACATGACTAACGTTCAACAACATATTGGCAGCATTGCATTAGTTGTTAAGGACTACGACGATGCCATTGAGTTTTATACTCAAAAGCTCAACTTTGAGTTAGTCGAGGATACTGATTTAGGAGATGATAAACGCTGGGTGTTAATTTCACCTCCAAATTCAAACGGGGCTAATTCAAACGAGACTAATTCAAACGGGACTAATTCGAGCAGGACTAATCTACTGCTTGCTAAAGCCACAACACCCGAACAGATAAGCGCTATTGGTAATCAAACGGGTGGTCGCGTGTTTTTATTTTTGCATACCAATGATTTTTAGCGAGATTATAATTTAATGCTTTCTAAAGGCGTTACATTTAACGAAAAACCTAGAGTAGAACCCTATGGCACCGTAGTGGTTTTTGAAGATTTATATGGTACAAAATGGGATCTACTACAGCTTAATAATTAGCAAGATAAAGTGACGCTTAAACTCGCGTCACTTTATTAACTAACTCTCTTACAATTGGGAATAAATCACTGGGTAGCATTCCCCTTTGCCCGTCTCGCTCACTTGCGATATCACCGGCTTTAGCGTGCAGTGTTACACCATAGCGTGCTGCTTCATCAATAGTTAAACCTTGAGCAAGTAATGCTCCAATAATACCGGTAAGTACATCGCCACTGCCGCCAACTGCCAATGCCGGGTTGCCATCTTCACATACCCACGTTTGCTCAGCGTTATCTATTAATGTTCCAGCGCCTTTTAATACACAAGTTGCTGTGTAGCGTTTGGCGCAAAGGCGAGCATAATTAAAACGATCAGATTCGATTTCGCTTGTGCTAACACTCAACAGTCGAGAGGCTTCACCGGGATGTGGAGTAAGTACGCATTGCTCTAACGTGTATGATGAAGCTTGCTTAGCCAGTAAATTAAGAGCGTCTGCATCTATAACCAATGGCATTTTATTGTTTTGGCAATATTGCATTACTTCATCGAATGTTTGTTGTGCCCACTCGTCTTGCCCAAGTCCTGGGCCAATAACAACGTAGCTTGCCCACTCTAGCGCTTGATGTAAGTTATTACTGCTTACCATAAGTTCTGGTCTGCCAATGCTAATAGGCGTTATTGAGCTTTCGTGTGTATACACTCTTACCATGCCAGCACCCGTTCTAAGTGCTGCTTCACTACTTAACCTAATTGCACCTGCAGTACCTTGATTGCCACCAACACATAAAAGTTTACCGTGGCTTCCTTTGTGACTATTGATTGCTCGCGTGGCTATTCCTTTAAAGCTATTGAAATTGACAAGGGTTCCTGAAGATTGCGCTATACAAGTAAATGCATCGCCAATTGCTAAATCATCAAATACTAACTTACCGCTATATTGTTTACCTGCTGTCGTTGTGAGCCCTTGCTTTATACCCACAAAGGTAACGGTTGAAGTCGCTTGTACAGCGCACCCTAAAGGCTGCCCTGTATTAGCCTCAATGCCTGATGGAATATCAATGCTTATTACGGGCTTACCACTGTTATTTACAGCCTTAATTATATTCGCAAAGTTATCACGCACTGCGCTTTTAAGCCCAGTACCAAGGAGCGCATCAATAACTATATCGCACTTATTAAGGGCATCTTTTGTAAAATGAGAAACGAGCCCACCCGCTTCAACCCATAACTGCTGCGCTTTTGCTGCATCACCGGTTAATACTTTATTAGGCTCAGCTGCGCATACTGTTACCTTTTTACCTGATTGCATAATAAGCCTAGCTACAACGTAACCGTCTCCAGCGTTGTTACCATGGCCAACAATGACTAATGTATGCCGTGCATCAAATAACTGCCATTGCTTATATACAGCCTCGCCTGCACGCTGCATTAGGGTAAATAAATCACAATGACTATTTTTAGCCGCTAAAGCTTCATTGTCTCTTACTTGTTGTGCGGTAAATAAGGTTTTATTAAGCATAAAGGCTCCTTTACCTGTCTCTTATACACAAATCCCTGCTAAGAAATTAGCGGGGATTTTTTTGAACTAAATCTCAATGTCATGATCAGATCTTCAAATCTTGTTTGAGGGCACATTATGATTAACGAACATACTCATTGGGCAAAACAACAATTCGGTAAATCGGACTTAGGTGATCCAAGAAGAACAGCGCGTCTGGTAAAGTTAGCATCAACGCTTGCAAATGAACCAGGAAAACCACTTGTAAACATCACTCAATCCCCCGCCGATATGGAAGGTGCCTACCGCTTTATTCGCAACGAGAATATTGACGCAACGGCTATAGCAGAGTCAGGCTTTAAAGCCACGGTTGAACAAGCAAAAAGTCATAACTTATTGCTCGCATTAGAAGACACGACCACACTAATTTATAAACATTCCTCCATTCGAGATGATTTGGGTCATGTCGGACGAGGAGCAAAACAACGAGGCTTGTTAGCTCATAGCATATTACTGTTTGCGCC
>NZ_JASDCB010000130.1:0-2604 GCF_030408135.1 Pseudoalteromonas sp. APC 3691
TGCATATTCCGGAGCATCGTGAACAGTGATTCCGGCCCATCGTGAACACCCGTTCTGGTTTTAGCGTGAACGCTCATTCCGGTTTTATCGTGAACACTTTTGACTGATTTTCCGGAATCGGTGTTCACACCAAACCAGTACAATTTCAACGCATTGATTATTAATTACTTTGTTAAGCTATTTCCTTTTTGTATTACTGAGGAAGGGATATGGCGACTAAGAGGATCACAATGCGTAAAATTCGAGAAGTGTTGAGGCTACATTTTGCTGCCCAACTCAGTGTCAGAAAAATAAGTGCCAGCACTAAGATCAGTGTCGGTGGTATTCAAAAACTACTCACTAAAGCCAGAGCTTTATCGTTAAGTTGGCCACTGCCCGACGAGCTTGATGATTCTGTGCTTGCTAGTCAGTTCTATCCTCGCGCCGACACTCGGCCATCCCAGCGATTTGAAGTGCCAGATTGGCCAGCCATTCGAAAAGAATTAACGGGCAAAGGCGTCACCAAGAACTTACTCTGGGAAGAATATACTCAGCAATATCCGAATCGTTGTTACAGCTATTCTCAGTTCTGCGATCGCTATATGACCTGGCTTAAAAAGCAAAAACGTTCGATGCGACAAGTGCATAAAGCAGGAGAAAAACTCTTTGTCGATTATGCGGGTCAAACGATGCCCATTGTTTGTAATGCGACGGGTGAAGTGAAGTTCGCCCAGATATTCGTGGCGGTGATGGGCGCATCAAATTATACATTTTGTGAAGCAACCTGGAGCCAAAGTCTACCCGACTGGATCGGCAGTCACGTGCGAGCATTTGAATTTATCGGCGGTATACCTGACATGGTTATCCCCGATAATTTACGCAGTGGTGTCAGTAAAGCGTGTCGCTACGACCCTGATGTTAACCCGAGTTATCAGCAATTGGCCGCGCATTATGGCACCGTGATTGTGCCTGCTCGTCCCAGAAAACCACAAGATAAAGCCAAGGCCGAAGTGGGCGTGCAAATCATTGAACGCTGGATACTCGCCAAGTTACGACACCAAACCTTTTTCTCATTAGCTGAGCTAAACCATTGCATCAAAGCCTTACTGCTTGAGGTCAATAATAAGCCCTTTAAGCAACTGAGTGGGACACGACAATCATGGTTCGAGTCAATCGACAAACCCGCCCTCGCGCCCATGCCCAAACTAGCTTATCAATTCACGGATATTAAACACGTCAAAGTGAATATTGATTATCACGTTCAGTATGATAACCATCTTTACTCGGTACCCCATCACTTGGTGGGTGAAAAGCTTGAACTTCATGCCAAAGACAACTTGATTGAGGCTTATTTCAAGCATAAACGCATCACCAGTCACCCGAGAAAATATCATCCGGGCATGACCACCACATCCGAGCACATGCCTGTAAAGCATGAGAAGCATCATAAATGGTCACCAGGGCGTTTAATGAATTGGGCGAAAGATATTGGAGATGACGTTTTGCTCTGGGTGAAAGCACAATTGGCACAGAAACAACATGAAGAACAAGCGTATCGTGTGTGCTTAGGCTTACTCAACCTATCAAGAAGCTATCCCGCCGATCGGCTCAATAACGCCTGTGCGATAGCCAATCAATACAGTTTATATCGGTTAAAACATATCAAAGACATACTCAGTAGCAACCAAGATAAATTGCCGCGAACGCAAGAAGAGCCGTCGACGTTATTGCCACAATCCCATGAAAATATCCGTGGTCCTAAAAGCTTCCATTAAGGTAAGGAAATTCTATGTTAGAACAAACGATAACTCAGCTTCGTCAACTCAAACTCAGTGGTATGGCCAACGCCTTAGTGAGCCAAATAGAACAACCAAGTACTTATGAAGGGTTGTCCTTCGATGAGCGACTACAACTGCTAGCAGACAGTGAAGCCCAAGACCGAGAGAGCCGAAAACAACAACGCTTACTTAAAGCGGCAAAACTTAAATTAGCCGCTAACGCCAGAGACATAGATTATCATCACCCGCGAGGTCTCAATCAATCGATGATGGCATCGCTACTGCAATGTGATTGGCTGAATAAATCACAAAACTTACTCATCACAGGCCCTTGCGGTAGCGGTAAAACCTATATCACTTGTGCGCTTGCGCATACAGGATGCATGAAAGGCTACAGCGTTAAATATTACCGACTCTCAAGGTTGATGCTTGCGCTGACACAAGCCAAAGCAGATGGCACTTACAGTCGAATGTTACAGTCACTCGCTAAGATCGACTTACTCGTTTTAGATGATTGGGGGCTTGAGCCACTTAAAGCGGCACAACGAAATGACTTAATGGAGATCATGGATGATAGGCACGGCAGTTCATCAACCGCCATCATCAGTCAATTACCCACCGAAGAATGGCATCAATCCATCGGCGATAATACCTTAGCCGATGCCATTTTAGATCGACTAATGCACAATGCTCATCGGATAAAATTAAAGGGGGAGTCTATGAGAAAAATTCAATCTAAAATTGACCATCGTGAACACTTAGGTTAAAAATGTCATGAACCCAATGCGTGGAATTTAAGTGTTCACGATAAAACCGGAATCGGTGTTCACCATCACCGGAATACGCA
>NZ_JASDCB010000131.1:0-2428 GCF_030408135.1 Pseudoalteromonas sp. APC 3691
CTAAAGCAACTAAACACGTAGTGTGTTGTTGGAAAAAAGATAACACTTGCGCACGCTTTAACATTTTCTTTTTAACTAAGCGCCCTTGTTCATTGCAGCACACCACATGGAAAAATCTTTTTGCTATATCTAAACCAATTGTTGTAATCTTCATTTTGGTCTTCTTGTCCCTTTGATTATTGTAACCACTTTAATCATGGCACATAGATGCCGTATAGGGAGGAGACCATTACATCAGGTTAAGTAATATCGTTTAATAAAATGGCTCTGTAGCTAACTAGCAACAGAGCTTTTTTTATAACTCGACTTTTTAAAGGTCGCTTTTCCACCTCGTTTAGCAAAGCGTTTTTTAGGTGAACTTTTTGGTAACCTTGCAAATGCATTGCTATCGCAGTTTGCTGCTAATTGTACAAACCCATTTAGGTCAGTAAGTAAAGGCTGTAAAAATTGCTGATAACTCATTACTTGCTGCGCGATATCACCTAAGCTCGATTCCCACTTTGCGGTTAAATCAGGACTCGCTAAACCTTGTGGTAATACGCTAATAAGGGCAAGTCCCGTTTCGGTCGCTCTAATTGACTTACCTTCACGTTTTAAAAAACGCCGCTTAAATAACAACTCGATTATTCCCGCACGTGTTGCCTCCGTACCTAAACCATCAGTGTCTTTTAATACTTTTTTAATTTGTGGATCTTTAACATAACGACTAATGCCGGTCATCGCAGCCAATAATGTAGCATCGGTAAAATAAGCAGGAGGTGATGTATGCTTTTCGACCACTTCGCCTTGCTCACAAAAAAGAGGCATACCTTTAGTTAAAGGAGGTAACGTAGCTTCATCTTTTAATTCAGACTTACCCATTAATACCTTAAAGCCCAGGCTTACATCTTGTTTTGCATTTGCTTTAAATAATCCGCCAGCGATTGTTATCTCTGCTTTAGTTTCGTTATAAATATAGTCGGGATAAAACTGAATTAGGTAATGGCGGCTTATTAATTGATATACCTTCGCTTCGTCACCGTTCAAACTCGCTGACTTTAACTGCTTAGCCGTAGGCACAATGGCATGATGGGCAGCCACTTTTGAATCGTTAAAACATTTACTACGCTTTTTTACATCAGCCCCGTTTACTAATTCACTGCTTTGCCCACCATTAGCACTTATAGCTTTAAAAATAGCTGATGCATCTTGATGGTGATCTTTAGGTAAATAACGATTATCCGAGCGTGGGTAAGTAATTAATTTATGACGTTCGTAAAGTATTTGGCAAATATCCAACACTTTTTGAGCTGGCATACCAAATGCTTTAGCCGCATCGATTTGTAGTGCAGATAAATTATAAGGTAATGGAGCACTTTGTTTTTTTTGTTTTTGGTCAAGTGAAGTAAGCTCAGCACTTTGCTTTGTAATGCGTGAAGCAACATTTTGTGCGAGTGCTTTGTTAAGTATTCGCCCTTCTTCATCTTGATGTGGCTCACATGCTTTACTAGGAACCCACTTAGCTATGAATGGCTGGTTATCTGGAGTAAGTAAATGCGCCAGTACATCGTAAAAAGGCTTAGATACAAAGTGTGCTATTTCGTTATCTCTATTAACAACAAGACCTAAAATAGGGGTTTGTACTCGCCCTACCGAAAGCACATTACCAAACCCTGCTTTTTGCCCAGCTAGTGTGTATGCACGTGTTAAATTCATACCAAATAGCCAATCAGCACGAGAGCGCGCTAAAGCAGATACACTTAGCGGAATAAAATCTCGATTAGAACGCATAGTACCCAGTGATTTTTTTACCGCCGATAAGTTTAAATCACTAATGAGTAAACGTTGCGTACTCTGCTTTTTAGCCTGACTTATTTTAGCTTCTTCAATTACTTGATCGACTAGTAGCTGGCCTTCACGGTCTGGATCGCCAGCGTGAATAAGTTGCGAGGCTTGTTTAATTAATTTTTTTAAAACAGTGAGCTGTTTGCGAGTTTTGGTTTTGGCTTTTAACTTCCACTGTTCAGGTATTATAGGTAAGTGTTCAAACTGCCACTTTTTAAAGCGCTCATCGTAATCATCGGGTTCTGCTTGTTCTAGCAAATGTCCAATACACCACGATACACAATCGCCATTAGCGACTTCTATATAACCATCATATTTTTTGTGTGGTTTTGGTAACGCATCAGCAATAGCGCGTCCAAGTGAAGGTTTTTCTGCAATGTAGAGTTTCATAGCCTGCTCATCACTGTTTATATAAACAGTAGTCTAGCACAGCTATTTTAAAGGAGGGAACTTTTTGTAACTATTGGCTAGCTGGGCCACGGCAAGATCATTATAAATTGAACTTATAGAGCAAGTAGTGATCAGATCAAGGCATAATAATTACTTGGTCGCATAAATATGAGCACTACTTTTCTGAAACATTTTAATTCAATTACAGATCCTC
>NZ_JASDCB010000132.1:0-2329 GCF_030408135.1 Pseudoalteromonas sp. APC 3691
TGCGCATCTTATACAGTATGCCTTCGAGCGTTTTTCTATGGTCGGGCTTATTATAAATTCGACCACTTAAGTACATTACTTTTGATAAGACATTCCATGTCCCGTCTGTTAACATTAATCTTGGCATGTAGGTTCGGTGTAAAGTTTTCTGGCGAATTCAATTATACCTTATCTTCATGCTGTTTGTTTTTCATACCACAAAGATCAACACGCCCTAGTAAAAAACTTAGAAATTTTAATAAGCTACTACTTATAAACTCGTATATAGGGTCATTTATCGTATTTAATTCACTTTTAAATAGGGGCTTGTTAGTCTTGTAAGCAATTAAGTTTCCACTAAGAGTCTCTATGAAAAAGTTATTAGCCCTTTCAATTTTAGCTGCATGTTCAGCGCCTGTATTTGCCGATGTAAATTATTCTTTAGAAATTTCGCAACCACAGCATCATTTAGGTGATGTAAGCGTTGAGTTTCCAAAAACAGCGCAATCACACCTTGATATAAAACTTCCTGCGTGGCGCACGGGTCGCTACGAAATGTTAAACCTTGCAAATGGCATTCGCTACTTCAAAGCCAAAGACGAAGATGGCAAAGAACTAAAATGGGAAAAAATAGATCACAGTACATGGCGTGTACATCTTAATGAGCCTACAGAAGTAAATGTTGACTACCAAGTGTACGCAAATGAACTTGGTAAACGTGCTCGCCACATTGACGACAGCCATGCATTTATAGATGCATCAGGCTTTTTTATGTTTAGTGACTCGTTTCGCCAAGAGCCTGTAACCGTTAATTTAGACGTACCTAAAAAGTGGCGTTCTGTATCGGGTATGGACAATTTTAAAGGCAAAAACTCATTTAAAGCAGCCGATTACGACGTACTTGTTGATTCACCAATCGAAACGGGTATTAATCAACTGCACACATTTGAAGTAGAAGGGCGTGAATACGACTTAGTTGTTTGGGGCGATGGTAACTACGATGTAGAGCTAATGCTTACCGATCTTAAAAAATTAGTTGCCACGGGTAATGTAATTTGGGATGGCTATCCTTATGAGCGTTATGTATTTATGGTGCATGCAACATCAGGTGCTGGTGGTGCAACAGAGCATTTAAACTCAACAATTATTCAACGACCACGTGACCGATTTGGTAGCCGCGAAGATTACTTAGGTTTTATTAGCACCGCTGCGCATGAGTTTGTTCATACATGGAATGTTAAAGCATATCGCCCTCAAGGTTTAGTGCCATACGATTACACTAATATGAACTATTCAAAACTGCTGTGGATTGCAGAAGGTTCAACAAGTTACTTTGAAGATCATTTATTAGTGCGCTCAGGCATTCAAACAACAGATGAATTTTTTAAAGTAATGAGTAAAACCATTAACCGTCATTTGCAAACACCGGGCCGTGAAGTGCAAAGCGCAAGCGAAACAAGCTTTGATAAATGGATTAATCAAGGTGGCGATCACGCACGTAACTACAGCACCAATATTTATTCAGAAGGTTTGTTACTTTCACTTGCTTTAGATATTGACTTACTAGAAAAAAGCCAAGGTAAAATAAGCTATCGCGACGTGCACAAAGCACTTTATAACAATCATAAAATGCCCGCTGGATTTACAGATACAGATGTACTTAATATCTTAAAAGATTTAACAGGACGTGATTATTCAAGCTGGTGGCAAGAAAATGTAGAGTCGCCTGCAAGTATTAACTTTGACGATTTACTTACTAAAGTAGGTTTAAAGTTTGAGCGTCCTGAAAAAGCAAAAGCACTTGCAAGTATTGATGCTACCGCCAAAAATACGGGTGAATTACTGACGTTAAGTTATGTACGCCGTGGTGGCAGTGCGTGGAAAGCGGGTTTAACTACCGATGATAAAATTGTCGCTATAAACAAACATCACGTAGGTAAAGATTTAAAAACTAGCCTAGAAACGTTTAAGGCAGGCGACAAAGTAACCGTTGACTATCTTCGTCGCGATGCACTTGAAAGCTTAACATTAGTATTATCAGAAGATTTCGATAAGCCTAAAAAAGTAGTTGCTGATAAAGAGGCAACGCCACAGCAAAAAGCACTATTCAAAGCATGGATTGGCGTGGAACATCCAAATGATGTGACAAAAAAATAAATTCAGTTTTTATAGCGTTTAAATACAGTTAACAATTATTAAAAAAGAGCTTCGGCTCTTTTTTTGTTTTGTTTGCCCAGCGAAGCTGGCAAACCCGATAGGCTGAAAGATGCCTTATCACCCTGACTAAGGGGAAGATAATCTGAATGGCAAGGGCGTCACTGGCCAACGGTGGGGTCTGAAGGAAGCCATA
>NZ_JASDCB010000133.1:0-2068 GCF_030408135.1 Pseudoalteromonas sp. APC 3691
CCCACCCTCAAGCACAGTATTGGTCTGACTAAGTATAGGGCGTTGCGCTATTTTGCACGCTGACCCACCAATACTGCCGAAACAGGTTACGGTTAGTTGTGTACCTCTAACTTCTTATGGCTTCCTTCAGACCCCACCGTTGGCCAGTGACGCCCTTGCCATTCAGATTATCTTCCCCTTAGTCAGGGTGATAAGGCATCTTTCAGCCTATCGGGTTTGCCAGCTTCGCTGGGCAAACAAAAAAGGGCTGCATAAAATGCAGCCCTTCATGTTTTTACTCAATGTTAATTACTTACTAGCAATTATACTGTTGGATAATCGGTATAGCCTTGCTCTGCACCACCAAACAAAGTGTCGGGGTTGTGGCTGTTAAGTGGCTTGCCTTGCTTTAAGCGTGCTGGTAAGTCTGGGTTTGATACAAACGGGCGACCAAAGCCAATCATGTCGGCCCAGCCTTCGCTAAGTGCTTTGTCTGCGCGCTCTTTGGTGTACTTGCCTGCGTAAATTAATACACCGCTGTAGGCTTTGCGAATAGCGTGTTTAAACTCAACACTCATTAAAGGCGCGTCATCCCAATCGGCTTCGGCTATATGCATGTAACCTACACCGGCTTTATTTAATGCCTCAGAAACCGCTAAATAAGTTTCCTCAGGGTTTTCGTCTACTGTGCCATTAAGAGTTGTTAACGGGGCAAGTCTTACGCCTACTTTGCTGCTACCAATTTCGTCGCTAACAGCGTTTACTACTTCAATTAAAAAGCGTATACGGTTTTGCACGCTGCCACCATATTCATCGGTGCGAGCA
This sequence comes from Pseudoalteromonas sp. APC 3691, assembly GCF_030408135.1. Classification (NCBI taxonomy): domain Bacteria; kingdom Pseudomonadati; phylum Pseudomonadota; class Gammaproteobacteria; order Alteromonadales; family Pseudoalteromonadaceae; genus Pseudoalteromonas; species Pseudoalteromonas sp. APC 3691. Next base: position 805 of record NZ_JASDCB010000133.1, read on the forward strand.
TTTGATTCTGAGTCTAAAAATTGGTTAATAAGGTAACCATTTGCAGCATGAAGCTCTATGCCATCAAATCCTGCATTAACTGCATTTTTAGCAGCTTGGCGAAATTCGCCTATTACATGCGTAATATCTTGTTTGCTCATTTCGCGTGGGAGTTGGGTGTCTACAAACCCCGGTGCGCCGTTTGTATCTACAAATACTTTTACGTCTTTTGCAGCAATGGCCGAGGCTGAAATAGGCTGCACGCCACCGGTGTTGTCACTATGAGTTACACGGCCAACATGCCAAAGCTGAGCAAACATCACGCCACCAGCGCTATGTACTGCGTGGGTTACTTTACTCCAACCTACAACTTGCTCATTTGAATAAATACCCGGAGTCCAAGCGTAGCCTTTGCCAAGTTCACTAATTTGTGTGCCTTCGCTTACAATTAGCCCGGCACTTGCGCGCTGTGCGTAATATGTTGCCATTAAGTCGTTAGCTATATCGCCAGGCTGTGTTGAACGCGAGCGAGTCATTGGGGGCATAACAATACGGTTTTTTAATGTTTTACCTGCAAGTTCTATTGGTTCAAAAAGTAATGTCATAATGCCTCCTAAGTTTGATTGCGCTCATAATAACGTAACCAAGCACATGCAAAAACAACAAAAACTGCAAAATAGTTTTGTTGTATCTGCAATAAAGCTACAAAGTAAAACACATTAACTTTAGGTGAACTAAATGTATTTTATTGACTCTTAACAGCACTATTAAGTTGAGGGTTTGATGTGAATAAAGGGAATGCGTGGCCGTGGGTTATCTCGTTATGTATACATGGCGTGTTGCTGTACTTATTACTTTCACATAAATTACTTTCGCAAAAAATAAAGGTTGAAGAACCTCAAACAAAAAAAGACACCGTAATAAACGTTTATGTAATGGTTAACTTATCAACCCAACCTAAGTTAAGCACCGTTAACACCACCACTAACGCACCGATTGCTGAGCCTGCAAAGTTAGAGGTAAAAAAGTACCTGAATCTATAAGCACTAATAAAACACCTACAACTCAAACACAAGTTACTAAAGCACCCAAACAACGTGACGAAAAACCAAAAACAACAACAGTAACAGTAACAAAGTCCACTATTACAAATAAACCCTAAGGGATCCCCAAAAATAATTATTAAATTTCAATCACATCACTCACATCCATATTTTTCCAATCGAGTTGCACTACCACCTGTACGAAATAGGCTAGCCCTTCCAAGTAATCTCGCCGCCGCAGC
>NZ_JASDCB010000134.1:0-1825 GCF_030408135.1 Pseudoalteromonas sp. APC 3691
TGCGCATCTTATACAGTATGCCTTCGAGCGTTTTTCTATGGTCGGGCTTATTATAAATTCGACCACTTAAGTACATTACTTTTGATAAGACATTCCATGTCCCGTCTGTTAACATTAATCTTGGCATATAGGTTCGGTGTAAAGTTTTCTGGCGAATTCAATTATACCTTATCTTCATGCTGTTTGTTTTTCATACCACAAAGATCAACACGCCCTAATTTATGCATGACTCTGTACTTTTTTTAACTTAAAATAGCACTTTCACAGACTACCCTCTCACACCAAAATTTAAGCATACATATAATATTTTCTATTCAGAATTTATTGCGCTGTTTCACTTTTAAAATTAAATCTTAAGGGATCATCTATGACATCAGATGTAACGTCGGCATCTAGTCAACTTAACAGAACCGCTATTTTACTCGTATTAGCACTTGGCACATTTATTTTAGGATTATCTGAGTTTTCGATGATGCCTATGCTGCCACTAATTAGCGAAACATTTGGCTCAACGCCCTCACAAAGTGGTTACGCAATTAGTGCTTATGCCATTGGTGTTGTAGTTGGCGCCCCTATTTTAATGCTCACTACAGCTAATATGAGAAAGCGTAAAGCATTGCTCATTTTTATAAGCTTAATGTTTATCTCAAACGGGTTAAGCGCGATGGCAACATCGCTTGAGCAGCTTGTAATATTTAGATTTTTAAGTGGCTTACCTCATGGTGCATATTTTGGTGCTGCTATTTTATTAGCATCAGATATTGCCCCAAAAGGTAAGCGTGCTAGCTTTATGTCTAAGGTGTTTATGGGTTTAACTGTGGCTACTATTGTTGGCGTGCCTATAGTTACACTTGTAGGTCAAAATTTAAGTTGGCGTTATTGTTTAGCTGGCGCTGCAGTACTGGCCTTTATTGCTTTTGTTTTTGTTTATAAAGTAGTGCCTAATATCGATAACGCTAAGCCTTCTAACTTACTAAACGAGTTTGGCGTACTTAAAAATAAACTGGTTTGGTCCATTTTGGGTATTGTAATTATTGGCTTTGGCGGAGTGTTTTGTATTTATACTTACATTGCCGACACCATATTAGTGGTAACAAAAACAGCCCCGTATACTATTTCTATCGCAATGGTAATGTTTGGTATCGGTTGTACACTCGGTAACTATGTACTGGGTAAAGCTGCCGATAAATCAGCAATTAAAACGACTGGCCTTGCGCTTGTATGTACTATTGTATTTGCCTTTGCATATGTAACGGCAAGCCATAATATTTGGGCTCTTTACGCGGTGATCTTCTTTATTGGTTGCAGTGTGGGCTTGGCTACGCTGATTCAAACGCTTTTAATGGACGTTGCGCCCGAAGGCCACGCTATGATTGGTGCCTTAGTACAGTGCGCATTTAATACAGCCAATGCTATAGGCCCTTGGGTTGGCGGAATTGCAATAGCGCAAGGTGCCGCACCTAATCAAACAGGTTACGTAGCAGCTGCATTGTTTTTAGGTGGTTTGGGTATGTGGCTATTAAGTTACTTACAACTAAACAAACAGCAACCAACAGCGCAAGCAACTAATTAACTGAGTCCTGGTTAATTTAAAATACAAAAAGAGCTGCTAATTAGCTAACACCATTCAGTTAAGCATGCTTTGACTTAATGGTGTACCGAGTTTTTGAAATTCGAACGGTCCTACTTTTGGGCCGTTTTCTTTTTTCTGGAAGAATATAACGTTTCACTCGTTCTCGCATTGCCCTTAATTTCTTTGGAATTGAACCTGGCGAAGCGATGGCACACCAGAGTATTTCATCCTGTATATCCCGCAAAGCCATGA
>NZ_JASDCB010000135.1:0-1820 GCF_030408135.1 Pseudoalteromonas sp. APC 3691
CCCACCCTCAAGCACAGTATTGGTCTGACTAAGTATAGGGCGTTGCGCTATTTTGCACGCTGACCCACCAATACTGCCGAAACAGGTTACGGTTAGTTGTGTACCTCTAACTTCTTATGGCTTCCTTTAGACCCCACCGTTGGCCAGTGACGCCCTTGCCATTCAGATTATCTTCCCCTTAGTCAGGGTAATAAGGCATCTTTCAGCCTATCGGGTTTGCCAGCTTCGCTGGGCAAACAAAAAAGCCAAGCAAATACAGCTTGGCTATTTATATAAAACTAAAGCGCACCTTATTTTAAAGGATATTAGCACTCTGTGGGTTAATAACCCTTGAAACTAACAACTGCTCTACCCTAATCCCTTCTACGTCAACTACTTCAAACTTAAAGCCTGAAAAAGTAAAATGTTCCGCACGTTTAGGTATACGCTTCATGTTATAAATTAAAAATCCAGCTACAGTCTCGTAAAGCATCTGGTCAGGAAATTCTTCTATATCAAGTACTTTTGCTAAATCGGTAATTGGGGTTAAACCATCTACAAGCCATGAATTTTTATCGCGTTCTATGATTAATTCGTCGCCTTGGTGAGTAATTAAATCCCCCATAAACCCTTTCATTAAGTCTTTAACGGTAACAATACCCACCGAAAGTGCATATTCGTTTACTACAACAGCAAACGGCTTTGCTGCACTTTTAAACGCGTTTAAAGCTTCAGATAAACTTAATGTTTCGGGTAAGTAAAAAACATCTTTATCAATCAGATCATCGTTTATATTGGCGGCTTCGCCTTTTAGTACTTGTCGTAAAATATCTTTAGATTCAACAGAGCCATGCAACTTATCTAAATTTCCTGACACCACTAAAAAATGATTATGAGGATGATCAATAATTTTAGTCGCAATATCATGGCTAGATTCATTTAAATCAAAATAGACAATTTGGTCGCGTGGAGTCATAACGCTTGATAAAAATCGCGCTTCTAGGTCAAACACATTGCCAATGAGTTCATACTCTTGCTTTTGCAAACTACCATAAGCAGCACCTGCTTCCATCATGGCAACAATGTCCTCAGTTGTTACATTGTCTTCTCGCTCAGCGGGCACTTTAAACAAACGCAGCACAAAGTTCGTTACCCCATTAAAAAACATCACCAGTGGAGTTAATGCAAAGGTAACCCAGCGCATTATTGTAACCACTCTGACAGCGACAGCTTCTGGCATGATCATCGCTAAACGCTTTGGCATTAAATCGGCGAACAATATAAACAAAGATGTAATAGTAAAAAACGAGAATAAAAAGCTAATTTTTTCTAAGTGTGCGCCTTGATAAAAAAGCACTAAAACACTTTCAACATAAGGCGATAAAGCCTGCTCGCCCACAATACCACCCAAAATCGCAATCGCGTTGAGTGCAATTTGGATCATGGCAAAAAAAGCCCCTGGATTTTCTTGTAGCTTTAATACCGCTGCTGCTTTTATATTTCCTTCATCTGCCATTACTCGCAGTTTTATTTTACGCGACGCTGCAATTGCTATTTCTGACATAGCAAACAACGCACTGATCAAGATCAATAAGCTAATCCCGATTAAATCACCCATTTAACGCTCCAATAAGTTAGCGCTTTTTTAAACAAAAAGCAGCTGGATTATAATCGGTTTTTTAAACGCAGCAATTTATATTTACGAAATATATTTGTAACTATTCACCAAGACAAATTATTTTCTAAGGATCTTTTTTAGCTATTGACTGATCCTGCCAGTATGCCAAGCTAGAGCTATTACCCTATCGCTCTAGCTTTAATGAATTTAAACAGCATAAATA
>NZ_JASDCB010000136.1:0-1636 GCF_030408135.1 Pseudoalteromonas sp. APC 3691
TCATGGCTTTGCGGGATATACAGGATGAAATACTCTGGTGTGCCATCGCTTCGCCAGGTTCAATTCCAAAGAAATTAAGGGCAATGCGAGAACGAGTGAAACGTTATATTCTTCCAGAAAAAAGAAAACGGCCCAAAAGTAGGACCGTTCGAATTTCAAAAACTCGGTACACCATTAAGTCAAAGCATGCTTAACTGAATGGTGTTAACTTTCGAGTGGCTTTTTTGATCCTAAAAATTAGTCAAAATCATAATTTATTGGCCAATTACACTCTATGCTGTTCAGCTTAAAGTCACTAAAATTTAGAGTGGTTTTTATTTAATATAATGATTTTAAATGCTTTATTCTTGTTTTTATGAACTTGGCACAACTCTTGGAATCTCCTTGTTGAAATTAATTAAAAAATCAACAGGAGAATACCATGGGAATATTTAACCGCGTAAATGATGTAATTCAATCAAATATTGTCGCCATGCTTGATAAAGCAGAAGATCCAGAAAAACTTTTAAACCTAATGCTTACCGAGATGCAAGATGCATTGAATGAGTCCCGTAGTACAGCAGCCGCTTTATTGTGTGAAGAGAAAGTAATTAATCGCCAAATTGATACTAAAAAAACAGAATTAGCAGCTTGGCAAATTAAAGCAGAACGTGCGGTTGAGAAGGGCAGTGATGACCTTGCTAAGTCTGCCTTACTTGAAAAGCAGCGCGTTAACGAAAGCATTGAAAATAAGCAAACTCAACTAGAAACACTGCAAGAGTCTATTGCAAAAATTAAGGTTGATTGTGAGCGTCTGCAGCAAAAAATGGCTATGGCTAAAACTAAGCAAGCTCAGTTAATGCAGCGTCATAATGTTGCTATTGCTAGAGGGCGGATCAGTACGCAACTACAAAGCGATAAAGTAGCTCATGCGTTGTCTCGTTTTGAACAAATAGAGCAGCGTGTTGAAGGTATTGAAGCTCAAGTAGAGGCTTATGAGCTGACTGATACAGCAAGCTCTACGAGTGCCCAAATTGAGTCGTTAGTTAAAAATGAAAAAATTGATGCTGAACTGGCTCACTTAAAAGCGAACTTAAATACTAATTTAAAACAAACTGCTTAGGAGATTGCTATGAACAGCTTTAATCGTCAACGAGGTTGGTATAAAGATACTCTAAATAAAAAAATATCGGGTGTTTGTAGTGGTTTAGCTCATAGATTGGACTTTCCTGTATGGGCAACACGCGTAGTTACTATTTTGTTGTTTTTGAGTTTTCCGTTTGCAGTTGCACTTGGTTATTTTATAGTGCATTGCTGCCTTGAAAATAAAGAGTATTAATACCAAAAGGCATAAATATTTGAACAATTTAACAAATTAAATCACTCTATAACGTTGTTAAAAATTTTTATTTAGAACAACTAGATATAAAAATTTTTGCCTAGGGCGTGTTGATCTTTGTGGTATGAAAAACAAACAGCATGAAGATAAGGTATAATTGAATTCGCCAGAAAACTTTACACCGAACCTACATGCCAAGATTAATGTTAACAGACGGGACATGGAATGTCTTATCAAAAGTAATGTACTTAAGTGGTCGAATTTATAATAAGCCCGACCATAGAAAAACGCTCGAAGGCATACTGTATAAGATGCGCA
>NZ_JASDCB010000138.1:0-1618 GCF_030408135.1 Pseudoalteromonas sp. APC 3691
GCTTCAGATTGACGATAAACCCTGCTTTTTTGTAGGGTTTACTATTTTTGAGCAGCCGAAGGCTGCGATCGCGATATTTTTCTGGTGTTGTTATTATTCTTTAGGTTTTATTGCTGATGTGACTTTTCATTAATTTACCCCCTTATGGCGGGGTTGTAGGGTAGTTTTGAGACTTATAATGCTTAATTTCGGTTACGCTGCCTTCATTAACGCCATTTTCTTCATATTCTGACAAGCTGCTGCCAACAAACACTGTGCATTGACCTTTTTAATTCCTCTATATCTACAATAACGGTGGCCGTGGTGTTGTTTTGCATCTGCGAAACTTCTTTCTACTGTTTCACCTCGTCGTTTATAGCGTTTTTTACCCCACTCACTTAAGCGAGTTTCATTTGCTGCTTCTACACTTGCTTGCCACACATGCCGTGTAACCACTTTGGTATGGTTTTTACTATTCGTGCATCGCGCCCGTACTGGACAATCTTTACATGTCTTTGGGGTTGAGTGGTATTGTCGATAACCTAGTCGATTCGTGGTGTTATAAATCAGTGTTTCGCCTTGCGGGCATGTGTAGGTATCAGTGTCTGCGTCGTAACTGTATTCTCGTTTTGCAAAATAGCCTTTCTTTCTATTTGGCCGTCGATAACCCAGGACACCAACGAGTTGTCGTTCTTCTAAGTTATGGCACACTGCGGCTGTAAAGTACCCTGCATCTAACCCAATCGCTATGGGGTTGAGTTCAAACGTATCAAGCACACGGTCTAAGCGTTGTATGATTGGTTGACTATCATGAACATTACCTGCTGTGGCGTGTGTATCAACGATAATACCATGCCTGCCATCCACAACCCTATGGTCTAAATAGAAGAATCCTTTGGGCTTTTCATCACGCACCATAAACCCACTGTCTGGGTCGGTTCGACTTACCTTGGTGGGTTTTGTACAAGGCGCCTTTTCCTCATACTTCAGGGGCTTTTTTCCTTCGGCTTCTCTGTCCTTTATCACCGCTTCATTAAGCTGCTCAACATATACTGAGGGGCTAACTTTTAAGTCTTCAATATCGTAGCGGCGCTTATTGGCATTGGCTTTTAAATGGGTGCTATCTGCAAATAAACTGTGCCCACCAATGAGTTTTTGTTTCATTGCTTGACGCACGATGTTGTCAAAGATGGATTGATAAATATCGCTGTCTTTAAAGCGTTTTACTCGGTTTTGGCTCAATGTCGAATGATGGATAACATCATCGGTGAGCCCTAGACCTAAGAACCAGCGGTAGGCGACATTCACTTGTACTTCTTTAATAAGGCGGCGCTCGCTTTGAATACCAAACAAGTAACCTAAGAAGAGGTATTTAAATAAGCGGACAGGGTCTACGGCTGGACGACCATTATTTTTGCAATATAAGTGGGCGACTTCATCACGGATGAATTCAAAGTCGATTGCTAAGTCTACGAGTCGAACTAAATGGTCTTGTGGAACAAGCTGGTCAATTGCGACCATTTCTAATTCATGTTGTTGCGGGGTTTTATCTCTAAGCATAATGAACTCTCCAAATTCACTCTGCTTATTAGATCAAAGGGCTCGATCTGTGTCTAGCCCTTTTTCAACAGTCTGAAGC
>NZ_JASDCB010000139.1:0-1550 GCF_030408135.1 Pseudoalteromonas sp. APC 3691
CAGGATGGCTTGCTCAATCGGCGTTTAGAAAATAAGCCGAAGGGATAGAAGAATACAGGAGCCGTATACGAGGCCCGTACGTACGGTTCTGTGAGAGGGATGAGGCAAAAGCCTCACCCTACTCGATTTGTGCCTATTTTATATTGTCAGGTTCTATTCACAGGCTATGTACTATGCTGTTGATGATTTAAATTTTTAACCACTATGGAGTTATTATGAAGACAGTAGGATATGCAGCAAAAAGCCAAGGTTCTGAATTGACGGAATTTTCTTTTGAGCGCCGCGATTTACGAAATAACGATGTAGAAATTGAAATTTTATACTGTGGTGTGTGCCATTCAGATTTACACGCCGTACGAAATGATTGGGGTGGCAGTGACTACCCATTGGTACCTGGGCACGAAATTGTTGGTAAAGTTATGTCGGTAGGTAGCGACGTTAAAAAATATAAGCAAGGCGACACGGTTGCTGTTGGTTGTATGGTTGATTCGTGCCAAAGTTGCGATCAATGTGATAACGACGAAGAACAATTTTGCCGCGAAGGCATGGTTGGTACTTACGCAGGCAAAGACCGCGTTAGTGGTGAAATGACCCAAGGTGGGTATTCTAAACATGTTGTTGTACGCGAAGAATTTGTACTTTCTGTACCAGAAAATTTAGACCTTTCACGCGTTGCACCGCTACTTTGTGCAGGTATTACTACGTATTCGCCACTTCATAAGTGGGGCGTAAAAAAAGGTAGCCGTGTTGGTGTTGTTGGTCTAGGTGGGCTTGGTCACATGGCCGTTAAAAATGCAGTTGCAATGGGCGCAAGCGTTACGGTAATTGGCCGTAGTGAGTCTAAAAAAGATGATGCGGTTAAATTAGGCGCTCAGCACTATTTAGTGTCATCTAATGATGACGAAATGAAAGACTCGCAATCTGCCTTTGACGTCATTATAGATACAGTCCCTGTAAAACATGATTTATCTATTTACACACCGCTACTTGATGTAGATGGTACATTAGTTATTGTTGGCCAAGTTGGTCCAGTGGATGAGCTAAGCACGGTGCCATTATTAATGGGTCGCCGTCGTATTGCAGGCTCACTTATTGGTGGTATTGCACAGACGCAACAAATGCTCGACTTTTGTGGTGAAAATAACGTGCTACCTGAGTGCGAAATGATCAACATTGACGAAATTAACACGGCATACGAGCGTATGGAAAAATCTGACGTACGATACCGCTTTGTTATTGATATGGCATCGTTAAACGCTTAATTTACTAGGTAAATTAAAAATAAAAGAGCCGCTAATTAGCTAACACCGATCAGTTAAGGTATTTTTGATCGGTTGACCGATCTTTTGGTTGCTTCACAATATCCTTATCATCTTTTGATTATGAGGGTATTTTTATGCTTAGTCATTGGTTACTTGATACAGATATATTCGCCACTCCTGACTCTTTATCTACATTTCAGAAACATATCCCTCTTGAGTGGATTTCTAATGTGCTCGAGCAGACCGATAAAGCAAGTATTCGCAAACGTAAGTTACCTGCTGAGCTTG
>NZ_JASDCB010000014.1:0-69546 GCF_030408135.1 Pseudoalteromonas sp. APC 3691
TGTTATCTCCCAAAGCATGGAAGTTATTGTGGTTAAAGAGAATAAAAACACCATTGCCTGAAACTGCTCCAAATATGTCATGGGCGTATCAGGAACTGGCAAAGTTAGGAGGCTGGAAAGATACCAAGCGCACAGGGCGTGCATCTGTGAAAGTGTTATGGCAAGGATGGCTTAAGTTACAAGCCATCCTGGAAGGCTACGATTTAGCAAAATCTCTTGAGTCAGACTTGTGATCAAGAGACAGCTAAAATAGCGGCTTTTTTATGTTTGTTAAACTTTAAAAGTTAGTAATAAATCGTTCACTCTACGTGAGCCTTCAACAAGCTCAGCTGCACCTTTTGCCACATTAAAGCTTAAACTTAAGTTGTTATCGCCAAAGTCTTTAATTTGCGAAACATTATTACTAATGTCGTTACTAACCATTTGTTGCTCTTCTGCAGCGGATGATATTTGTATTGCTAAGTGAGATATTTCACTGATTTGGATAAAAATACCCTCTAATTCAACTTGGGTTTTATCGGTTGTCAAAACACAGTTATCGGCTTGTGCTTTAGTGCTTTGCATTACTTTGGACCAGCTAAATAAAGTGTCTTGTATTTCTTTAATAGAACTATGGATTTGTGTCGTAGCATTTTGAGTGCGTGACGAAAGAGTCCTTACCTCATCGGCGACTACAGCAAAGCCTCGACCATGTTCTCCCGCTCTAGCTGCTTCAATCGCTGCATTAAGAGCAAGTAAGTTAGTTTGATCGGCAATTCCTTCTATTTCACTCATTACCTTACCAATTTTATCTGCTTCAGAGGCTAAGCTGGTGGCTGTATTTGCAGCTTGTTCTACTTGAGAAGCTAAGTCAGATACCATTTTACTATTATCAGCAATGTGGTCTTTTATCTCTGAGCAACTTTGATGGGTGTTATTCACTTTATCCGCTGTTTGAGCGGTATTTACTGATATTTCACCAATGGTAGAACTCATTTGAGTCATCGCTGATGCAATTTGTTCTAAACGCTCACCTTGAGAAGAAATGCCTTTTTCGGTAAGTGTTGATTGTTTGTCTAAATCAGTCGCGATGCCATTAAAGCTTAATGTTGAGTCTTTCATACGGCCAAGAACGGTGCGCAATTTTGCACTTAGCATTTGCTCTCTATAATCACTTACACTGTGCGGTGTATGGCCGCTGTAAATATAACGAGAGATTGAATCGGCTTTTGCTTTTTGTTCGCGTAATATTTTAGGGGTAACAATGAGTTCGTCATAATTTAGCACAATAACTAAAGCACAAATAAATAGGCTAATTGCAGCAATGGTGATTGATGCCGCAACAGCAATAAAAATCAGCCAAAATAATAGGCTTATAAAAGTAAGGCTTTGTCGTATTGTGGTGTGTTCTCGTAGTTTAAATAATGACTTGTTGGTATTTATTTTGTTGTAAAGTGTTTGTGCACGTTGCTTAAGTTGAGAGCTTGCTTTGGTTCTTACAGATTGATAACCAACAAGTCGGCCATGTTCAAAAATGGGGGTTACAAAGGCATCTACCCAGTAATAGCGGCCATCTTTACAGCGGTTTTTAACCATACCGCGCCACGAGTGTTCTTGTTTTAATGTTGCCCACATTTCTTTAAAGGCTGCTTTTGGCATATCAGGGTGGCGAACAATATTATGATGTTGACCGATAAGCTCTTGTGCGCTATATCCTGCTACAGCACAAAACGCTTGATTGACGTATGTTATTACACCTTTAAGATCAGTAGTGGAAACCAGCTCTTGTGATTCATCAAAGTATACTTCTTCATTTTTTAAGCTTTTATCATTGTGCATTGTATTTATTATCATCCTTTATTGTTGCAGTCATTATATTGCTTACACACTACAAAGCAAAAAATAGCGTCTTTCCTTCTATGCTCATAAGACAAATGATTGTATTTATTGATCTAGATCAAGTTTAAATACCAGACAGCTAAATTGAACTGATTTTGCATAAGTTCCGGTCTATTACTTTAAGCTGATATTTTACTTATTTGATTTATAGTTAAATACGTATTTAAAGCATTTGTATAATGCACATAGCAATGGCAATATTACGACTTAATATAATGATGTTGGTCATATTAAGCGCATGTATAAAGTGGGCAAATAATTATTAAATTTGAAAAGTTATATTGTTCTTAGCAATTTATTCCAGTTGCATTAAATGAATGATCTATTATAGCGCTAAGAAAATAGCACAATAGCACGTCGAAAATTATGAAATATAGTTGTTCTATATGAATAATTTTTAACGCAGTGAGTGCGCTATTTAATGCGATACAATGATCATATTTTCAATAAAAATTGGTATTAATCTTGAGTCTAAGTAATTAGTCCCCATAACCTTATGATTAAGCCACGTGGCCCGAGGAAAGATTTTTTGACAACACATGATTTAGCTAACGCACTTGAAGCGTTATCAGTAAATGAGCACCAACATGCAGTTAAAGGCATTAAACGTGGCATAGAGCGAGAGTCGCTAAGAATACAAGAGAATGGTGCTATATCACCTAAAGGTCATCCAAAAGGGGTGGGCAGTGCGTTAACTAATGGCCATATCACAACTGATTTTTCTGAATCTTTACTTGAATTTATTACTCCAGTTAGTGAGTCGTCAACGCAAACTCTTAAGCAATTAAAAGATCTTCAAAAGTTCACTCTAGAAAAGATGGACGATGAACTGCTTTGGCCTATTAGTATGCCATGCTTTATTGAACACCAAGATGATATTGTTTTAGCTCAATTTGGTAGTTCAAATACTGGTCAAATGAAAACACTATACCGTGAAGGATTAAAAAATCGTTACGGAAGTATGATGCAAGCAATTGCAGGTGTTCACTTTAATATTTCATTCCCAGATACGCTTTGGCAATCGCTTCATTCGTTACAACAAAGTAATGCAAGCCTTCAAGATTTTATTTCAGAAGGTTATTTAGCGCTTATTCGTAACTTTAAACGCGAACTATGGCTAATAAGTTACATGTTTGGTGCATCACCAGCATTATGTAACTCATTTTTACAAGGTCGAAAAACCGATTTACCATTTAAAAAACTAGGTAAAGGTACGCTTTACTTAGAAGTTGGTACGGCACTGCGTTTAGGCAATTTAGGTTATACAAATAGCGCCCAGTCGTCACTACGCGTAATGTATAACTCGTTAGATGAATATGTTGCAGGTCTTAAAAAAGCAATCAACACACCATCAGAAATTTATGGTGATCTTGATGACTATAAGAGTGAAAACCCTAAACAATTAAATAAAAATATTCTGCAGATTGAAAACGAATTTTACTCGCCAATTCGTCCTAAGCGTAATGCTAAAAGTGGCGAAACGCCAACGGATGCATTGCTTCGAGCAGGCATTGAATATGTAGAAATTCGCGCGTTAGACGTTAATCCGTTTAGCGAAGTGGGTATTGATATTGAGCAAATTCATTTTTTAGATGTGTTTTTAACGTATTGTTTATTAAAAGATTCAGCTCCAATGGATTGGAAAGAACAAGCACGCAGTACTGAAAACCTCGACACAGTAGTCAATCAAGGTCGAGAAGAAGGGCTAATGCTTAACTTTAATAACACACAGCGTAGTTTTCAGTCGTGGGGCGATGAAATATTTGCACAGCTCACTGATGTCGCTAAATGGATGGATAATGCTTATGGTGTTAATTATTACTCCGATACTATAAAGCGCATGGCAACGTGGGTGCATAATCCAGAGCTTACTTATTCTGGACGTTACGTGTCGCAATTAAAAGAGTCTGGTTTAGACAACGGTCACTTTGCACTAGCACTGGCTAATAAATACAAACAAAGTCACGCTGACACTGATTACAGTGAGTTTTTAAAGCCTTGGCTGGAACAACAAGTTGTAGAGTCTAACGAAGCACAAACTGCAATTGAGCAAGCAGATACCCAGTCATTTACCGCCTTTTTAGATGCGTATTTTGGCGGTAAATAATCTTAATACTTAGTAAAATTTAAGCAAAAAAAAACGCAGCCTAAGTAGGCTGCGTAAATATATATTCAGGGATGAACTAATGCTGTACTGCTGCATTCATTGAGTCAGACCCACACTTTTTAAAAAAGTTCTGTGAGATCTTAGAAAAATGAAAAAAAATGCAATTATTTTATCTCTTGCCATTACTTTAGCTGGTTGTGCTACAGCGCCTCCGAAACAACCTAACGATCTATGCAAAATCTTTGAAGAAAAACCTGATTGGTACTTTGACGCAAAAGACGCGCAAGAAAAATGGGGCTCTCCTAAGCATGTACTCATGAGTATGATGTACCAAGAAAGCTCCTTTAAGCATGATGCGGCTCCACCTATGGAGTACTTCTTATGGATAATTCCAACCGGTCGCGCAAGTGATGCCTATGGTTATTCACAGGCTAAAACACCAACATGGTCAGATTACATTCGTGAAACAGGCAACAATGGTGCTGATAGAGACGACTTTGATGATGCAATCGACTTTATGGCATGGTTTGTTTATAAAACGCATAAAGTAAATAGAATCTCTAAGTGGGATGCTTATGCACAATACCTTAATTATCATGAAGGTTGGGGTGGTTATAAGCGTGGCACATATAAAAAGAAAAAGTGGTTAATGGGTGTCGCAAACAAAGTTAAACACAGAGCGAGCCGTTATGGTGCGCAATTAAAACGCTGTGAAGACGAGCTTGATAAAGGTTGGTTTGAACGCCTTATATTTGGCTAGAAAGTTATTAATGGATATAAAAAAGGAGCCAATCGGCTAATGCCAGTCAGTTAAGCTGACTGGCATCTTTCTTTTTATGGGGATACTTAGATGGTTTTGGCTTAACCCATCGGGGATATCTTCTATCCTCTCGTCTAGCTGGAAGCTTAAATAAGACCAGTGTATTGAGTAAGTGCTGCCAGTGTATTGGAATGTTTCCTGGACTCATTATAGATACTGACGAGAAATACTGAATGACAGCCATCGAACTGCTAGAGAAACTAAGCTGGTTAGGCCATATCCCTGTAACTGTCGCCGCCATCGTCATTATTCTTCGTATTAAATTATAGGCGAGTAACACGCCCCATAGCTCCTGACGCACCATGTCTGGACGCTTGCTTCTTAAATGGTATGCGCTATCAAGCATGGTTTGTTTGATTTCTCTAAACCCAAGTTCTATCTCCCAACGATGACAATATAATTCAACAATTTCATTACCTGGATAACGCAATCTATCCGTCATCGAGGTTAATATACGGTAGCTTTTGCCCTTTATTGTTTTACTGATTAATCTCGCTTTAATCGTTTCAGGAACATCGGGAAAGTTTTTTTGTGCATGCTTTGTTGTTTTCAATTCAATGATATGGTCATTTTTACCCGCGCTGGAGATGATTTCATACTGTAAGTCGGGCCTTGCTGGTATCAGCCAGTGCCTCATCTTCCCAGTTTGGTGCCAACGATTTAACAGGCCTAAAGAATAATATCCTTTATCAAACATAGTCAGTGAATTATCTGGTGTACGTTCAATTAAACGCTCAGCTAATTTCATCTCGTTGGTTTTATAGTTATCAAACTCGCTACTGAGCAGTTGATGGCTGGTCAATTCCATATGACAGACCATGCGTATTTGAGGAAAGGCTGTATCACCGTATTGGTTGCTACCTGAAGAGAAGGCTTTACGATTATCAGGCGTGTCGGCTGTTCGCCACACAACACCGTCAACAGCTAATAGGTTCAAACCATTCCATGTTTCGAATGACTGTTGCTTATACATTGATTGAGCAGATTTATTGAAAACGTGTTTAACGGAATCATCACCTAACCTTTGTCTCGCCTGTACCATCGCACTTGGAGCAACGAGTTGGTTCTTGCCAGGTAACATGATATCTAGCTTATTAGCGATATTCCAAACTGATTCTTTTCGAAACAATGCCATGCCAATAACTGACCACAAAACGGCTTCAAGCGGTAATCTTCGCTTACGAACGGTTGCAATCCCTGCTTGTTGAAAGCCTTGTTCAATGATTTCAGGGTCAAGAATTTCTGATAATTTTTCAAAGGTATGGTATCGGCTGCTTTCTTCAAGTGTTGCTTGCAGTGCTTGTTCTATATTCACAAAAAATCCGTAGTTAGTTTCCTAACTACGGATTTTGCATGATCGTTTGGATCGGTCAACCGGTCATTTTCTTAACTGATCGGCATTAGCCAATCGGCTCCTTTTTTACTTAGCGAGAACGCTTATTAGGCTGAATCTTCACCTGTTTTATCATATTCTCTTTTACTTCGAGTACTTCAATAGGGTACCCCGCAATACGTAAACTAATATTTGCATCGGGAATATCTTCTAAGTATTCAACAATTAAGCCACTCAAAGTTTTTGGGCCATCTAGTGGGAAATCCCAACCCATCTCTTTATTTAAATCGCGTACGTTAGCGCCGCCATCTACAATACAAGAGCCATCGGTTTGTGTTTCTACTTCCTCGCTTGGCGTACGAGTTTGTGTCGTTGTAAAATCGCCAACAACTTCTTCTAAAATATCTTCAAGCGTTACTAAACCTTGAATATCGCCATACTCGTCTACTACTAAGCCAATACGCTCTTTAGACTGCTGAAACTTTAACAGCTGAGTGTTAAGTGATGTTCCCTCTGGGATAAAGTAAATTTCGCGTACAGCACGCAGCAAAGATGGTTTATCAAATTGCTCTTTTGTAAGTAGACGAAGTGCATCTCGAGAGTGAATAAAGCCTACTGCGTCATCTATATTGTCGCGATACAATAACACGCGAGTATGTTGTGCATGGGTAAGCTGACGACTAATTAGTTTCCAATCATCGTTAATATCAATAGCCACAATTTCGTTACGTGGGATCATGATATCTTCAACGGTTACTTGCTCTAAATCTAAAATTGAGGTCAGCATACTTTGATGGCGAGCAGGGATAAGTGCGCCTGACTCATTGAGCACTGTTTTTAATTCTTCTTTGCTCATGCTGTGCTCGTCGATTTGAGCGGCACTAATACCAAATAATCGCAATATCCCGTTGGTCATCCAGTTAACGATAACAACAAAAGGAAAAAGAATTTTTAGTAACCCTTTAAGTATTATTGAGCTTGGAAAAGCAACTTTTTCAGGATAGAGGGCAGCAAGAGTTTTAGGTGTTACTTCGGCAAATATAAGCACGACTAAAGTTAACACACCCGTAGCGATAGCAATACCAAGGTCACCGTAAAGGCGAATACCTATAATGGTAGCAACTTGAGCTGCAGCTATATTGACAAGATTATTGCCAATTAAGATTAAACCGATGAGCCTATCTGGACGGCTAAGTAATTTACTGACTCGTTTAGCTGCACGATGATCCTCTTTAGCGAGGTGTCGCAGGCGTATACGATTGATTGACATAATTCCGGTTTCTGAACCAGAAAAATAAGCAGAAAAAAGCACCAAAAAACCTAAAATGATAAATAGGGTACTTGTCGATATGTCGTCCAACGATGGATCCTTTTCTTATAAATCAATGCGTATTAAGCTAGAGTGAGCAAGCAGAGTCAAGTTAAAACTTATTTAGTATCACTTCTTGTATGAAACGGCTGCCAAAATATGCGAGTGTGAGGACAAATGCAGCGACCATGATCGTAATAACCACAGGTTTACCGCGCCAACCCTTTTTCATATGCCCGATGGCTACAATGGCAAAAATAGCCCACGCAACTAACGACAATATCGTTTTATGAATGAACTCTTTAGCAAACATCCCATCAAGAAATACAAACCCCGAGAGTAATGCGAACGTGAGTAATATGGTGCCTAAATTAAGGAGTTGGTAAAGCTGGCGCTCAACAACCATCAAAGGCGGAAGGTGACTATGCACAATTGCTAAATCTTTACGTTTTAAACGTTTATCAATAAAGTAGAACTGTACACCATATAAAGTAGCAATAATTAAAATACAGTAGGCCAATAGGGATAAGGAAATGTGTGTTACTAAGCCAACCTCAATATTAATGCTTTGCAGTAAAATATGATGAGGAATAAACAAACTGGCAATTGTAAGTAAAGCACCAAAACCATAAACAACGGGCAATAATAAAGTGGCAGGGAACTTTAGCGACACAGCTGTTACTGAAACTACAATAACCCAGCATGTTAAAAGGGAGACGTTTACAATACTTAAGTCTTGACCGTCGGATCTAAAAACAGAGTTAACTAACAGCAGCATATGCGCCACTATAGCAACCGTGCTCAATATGACGGTTACCTTTTGGCTAGGGCCTTGTTGATGAAACAGGCGTGAGAGCACGTGAGACGTTGCTAACACATAAAATAAACTGGCAATAATAGTTAAACTAATAATCAGCATTGTGCTTGGGCCACTTAATTTGAGACAAAATAATCCTTGTTGTTATATAGCCATTGTATTTTATAGCAAAGCAAATGCATAGACCTTAAAAAAAGAAACTCAACAAGGTGCACTTGAACACTGTATTGTAAGACGCCATATACGGTATACTACTTTTAATTGAAACTTAATAAGTCAATCCTGGTTAATTGAAAATCAAACTAACCGCAAAATTTTAATGGATTGATATAAACGTCTTATCGGAACCGTTACATGTTTGAGAACCTCCAAGAACGATTAGGTAAAACCTTAAAAAATATCAGTGGCCGTGGCCGTCTGACTGAAGACAACATAAAAGACACACTTCGCGAAGTGCGTATGGCATTTTTAGAAGCCGATGTGGCACTGCCTGTTGTTCGCGAGTTTGTAAAACAAGTTAAAGAACGTGCAGTTGGGGTTGAAGTTACAAAAAGCTTAAGCCCAGGCCAAGTATTTATAAAAATAGTGCGTGAAGAACTAGAAAAAGCAATGGGTGAGGCCAATGAAGAGCTAAGCCTAAATGCACAACCGCCAGCCGTTGTTATGGTAGCGGGTCTGCAAGGTGCGGGTAAAACCACCAGTGTAGCTAAGCTTGCTAAGTTTTTAAAAGAACGCAAAAAGAAATCAGTGCTTGTAGTAAGTGCCGATGTTTATCGCCCTGCTGCGATTAAGCAGCTAGAAACGCTTGCTACAGAAGTTGACGTTGATTTCTTTCCAAGTGATATTTCGCAAAAGCCAGTGGATATTGCAAACGCTGCAATTTCTCATGCTAAAAAGAAATTTATAGATGTAGTACTTGTTGATACCGCAGGTCGTTTACATGTTGACAGCAACATGATGGACGAGATTAAAGATCTTCACAAAGCAATCAACCCAATTGAAACTTTATTCGTTGTTGATGCAATGACGGGTCAAGATGCGGCAAATACAGCTAAAGCATTTGACGAAGCCCTGCCACTAACCGGTGTAATATTAACAAAAACCGATGGTGATGCACGTGGTGGTGCTGCTTTATCTATTCGTCATATCACAGGCAAACCAATTAAATTTATGGGTGTGGGTGAGCGTACTGACGCACTTGAGCCTTTTCATCCAGACCGTATAGCGTCGCGTATTTTAGGTATGGGTGATGTACTTTCATTAATCGAAGAAGTCGAAATGAAAGTAGATAAAGAGCAAGCTGCCAAAGTTGCTGAAAAAGTATTTAAAGGTGCCGGTTTTACCCTTGACGACTTTGCTGATCAATTAAAGCAAATGAAAAACATGGGTGGCATGATGTC
Organism: Pseudoalteromonas sp. APC 3691; assembly: GCF_030408135.1. Classification (NCBI taxonomy): domain Bacteria; kingdom Pseudomonadati; phylum Pseudomonadota; class Gammaproteobacteria; order Alteromonadales; family Pseudoalteromonadaceae; genus Pseudoalteromonas; species Pseudoalteromonas sp. APC 3691. The sequence continues at coordinate 9,665 of NZ_JASDCB010000014.1, forward strand.
GATGCTTGATAAGCTCCCTGGTATGTCTAACTTACCAGATGCTGTTAAAGGCCAAATGGGTGACAAAACATTTATCCAAATGGAAGCTATTATTAGCTCAATGACTAAAAAAGAGCGCGCACGTCCAGAAATCATCAAAGGTTCGCGTAAAAAACGCATCGCAGCTGGCTCTGGTACACAAGTACAAGAGATCAATAAGCTGCTTAAGCAGTTTACGCAAATGCAAAAAATGATGAAAAAGATGAAAGGTAAAGGCGGCATGACTAAAATGATGCGCGGTATGAAAGGCATGTTACCACCTGGGATGATGGGTGGCGGTGGTCCTAAGTTTTAAAAAATACTTTTGAGTTATTTTTTAAAATAATAGCGAATCATATTTAAAGGAGCAAATAGCTCCTTTTTTGTTGAATAAATTATGCATGTAATACACCTTTAACCCTAATTTGTCGTTGAGATCACGGTTTAACCTACTAAACTGTCTTTTTGCTTCACTTCTTACTTGCGTTATTGCCAAAAACTCGTACAATTCCCCAGCTCCCCATTCTGGGGAGTAAATCTTATTAATGAAAACAGTCAATCTTTATAGAGGACGGTATGGTAACTATTCGTTTGCAACGTGGTGGCGCTAAAAAACGCCCTTTCTATCAAATTGTGGTTGCGGATAGCCGTTTCTCGCGTGACGGTCGCTTCATCGAGAAAGTAGGCTTTTTTAACCCAATTGCTTCAGGTCAAGAAGAAAAAATTCGTTTAGATTTACCACGTGTTGAACACTGGGTAGGTCAGGGCGCATCTCTTTCAGATCGCGTAGCTAAGTTAGTAAAAGACGCTCGTAAAGCGGCTTAATAGGCGTAAGTGTAACCATGAGTCAAGAGAACACCTCATCAATAATTGTCGTAGGAAAGCTCGGTGCCCCATATGGTATAAAGGGCTGGCTTAAGGTACATTCATTTACTGATGATCCCGTAGGGATCTTCGATTTCAGCCCGTGGTTGATAGGGCAGCAAGGTAAATGGCAGTCCTTAGAAGTGGTCGACTGGCGTCGCCACAACAAAGGCTTTATCGCTAAATTTGCGCAGATAAACGACCGAGACGAAGCAATGGCTTATACCCATGCTGAAATCTCAATGGATGCAGCGCATTTACCAGAACTTCCGCAAGGTGAGTTCTATTGGCGAGATCTCATTGGCATGTCTGTTGTAACCGATAAAGGTTATAGCTTAGGCATTGTTGATGACCTTATGGAGACAGGGTCAAATGACGTACTAGTTGTGAAAGCAAACAGTAAAGACGCATTTGGTCAAGCTGAACGTTTGATTCCTTTTTTAACTGATTCAGTTATTAAAGAAGTTAAATACGACGCAAGAGAAATTACCGTAGATTGGGAACCAGGGTTTTAATGACGCAAACTAGTTCATTATGGGTAGGGGTTATAAGCCTTTTTCCAGACATGTTTGACGCTATTACAGACCAAGGTGTTACCGGTCGCGCAGTAAAAAATGGTTTAATTGATTTTAACTGTTGGAATCCGCGAGACTACGCTTTAGATAAGCATAGAACCGTAGATGACCGTCCTTACGGGGGCGGACCAGGTATGTTAATGATGGTTGAGCCATTAAAAAAAGCGATTGCCGAAGCTAAAAAAGCAGCTGGTGATGGCGCTAAAGTAATTTATATGTCCCCGCAAGGGCGCAAACTTGATCAGCAGGGCGCTGGCGAACTCGCTAACTCTAATAAACTGATTTTGATTGCCGGTCGCTATGAAGGTATAGATGAGAGAATAATAGAATCATATGTTGACGAAGAATGGTCAATTGGTGATTTTATTTTGAGTGGTGGTGAACTACCTGCCATGACGTTAATTGACGCAGTAGCGCGATTAGTGCCAGGTGTGTTAGGTCATAACCAGTCAGCAGAACAAGATTCGTTTTCGGATGGCTTGTTAGATTGTCCACACTATACACGACCAGAAACATTGGACGACAAACAGGTTCCTGCTGTATTACTCAGTGGAAACCACCAAGAGATAGCAAAGTGGCGGCTTAAGCAGTCATTAGGTAGAACTTGGTTACGACGTCCTGACTTGTTGCATAACCTAGCTCTGACTGAGGAGCAAGCGGTATTACTCGCAGAATTTCAGCAAGAGTACCAAAAAGCTTGTGGCTAGAAGACAGTTACACCTAGGAAAGTGAGAAACATAATGGCAAAAGTAAACCAAAATATTATTAAAGCGCTTGAAGATGAGCAGCTTAAAACAGACGTACCTGCATTTGGCCCTGGTGATACAGTGGTTGTACAGGTAAAAGTAAAAGAAGGTGCTAAAGAGCGTCTACAGGCCTTTGAAGGTGTTGTAATCGCTAAGCGTAATCGTGGTCTTCACTCAGCATTCACAGTTCGTAAAATTTCGAACGGTGAAGGTGTTGAGCGTGTATTCCAAACGCACAGCCCTCTTATTGATAGCGTAGCAGTTAAGCGTCGCGGTGCAGTTCGCCGTGCTAAGCTTTACTACCTACGTGAGCGTTCTGGTAAATCTGCACGTATTAGAGAAAAACTTAACTAATACGCGCTGTTTATCAACGCAAAAAAACGGGTTGCATCCTTCGGGTTGCAACCCGTTTTGGTTTTAGAATATTATTTTCTCAATTCTCAATTCTCAATTCTCAATTCTCAATTCTTATTTCCTCATTAGTAAAATTTAAGCTTTAGCCTTTTATCAGTTAGCTGATCCTGTTAGTATTTATCGTATTGATTAGTTTACTTTTATGTAAATTTATATTTACGTTATTTGTTTTTTAAGGTGGTATGAACGTGGCTGACATAAGTGATTTAGCACAGCTGAGAGAAGGTATAGATGAATGCGACGCACAACTTGTTGCCTTACTTGCTAAACGTAATGGTATTACGCAAAAAATTGGTGAGATAAAACAACAAACAGGCGCGCCTTTACATGCACCTAATCGTGAAGCAGAGCTATTAGCGGCAAGAAGACAAGAAGCAATAAATCAAAATGTAAGCCCCGATCTCGTTGAAGATATACTAAGACGCATGATGCGAGAAGCCTATCAAAACCAACAAGCAAAACTTGCATGTGCAGCGCCAGAGCTTTCGCCAATTGTTATTGTAGGTGGTCAAGGTGCTATGGGGCAGCTATTTGCTCAGCAGTTTATTCGCTCAGGTTACGAAGTTAAAGTTTTAGATAAAGATCAGCAAAACGATGCGCAAAATATTTTAAAAGGTGCCAAGCTGGTAATGATTAGCGTACCAATTAATGCATTGGACGCAGTAGTTGCTAAGTTACCTAAACTAGATGATGACTGTTTACTAGTTGATATTACATCGGTAAAGCAATCGCCTATTAAAGCACTAAAAGCTGCGCACAGTGGCCCTGTGGTGGGTTTGCATCCTATGTTTGGCCCTGACATATCACACTGGGTAAAACAAACAGTCGTTGTATGTGAAGGGCGAGAGCACCAAGCGGCAAAAGGCTTGTTACAGCAGTTACAAGTATGGGGTTGTCAGCTTGTTGAGCTTGATGCTAAAAAGCACGACGAAGCAATGCAAATTATTCAGGTAATGCGCCATTTAACAACATTTGTGTACGGACAGTTTTTAGCAAAACAAAGTCATACACTAGAAGAGTTACGTAGTTGCTCGTCACCTATTTATCAATTAGAGCTGATGATGGTAGGGCGTTTATTTGCACAGTCGCCGGAGTTGTACTCAGATATTATGTTAGCGCAATTCGATGATGTAGAGAGCCTACTCGCACAGTACCAAGACACTTTTGCAAGTACATTGGAAAAATTAAAAGCAGGAGATAAAGCAGCGCTTATTGATTCTTTTGCGCAGGCGAAAGTTTACTTTTCTGACTCAACAGAGCACTTTTTAACACAAAGCCGAAGCTTATTAAATAAAGCGAATGATTCAAAAGTTTTAGACTAATACTCGTCACTTTTTACTAAAAAGGGCCGATATCGGCCCTTTTTAATTATGAAAGTGTGTATTAAGTATTAACGCTTACTGCCTGCAATGACTCGCTTTGATAGCAGCCTAAAATACGCACATATTGGGTGTGTTCTTTAAGTTCTTCTAGCGCTTCTTTTACTTGGCTATCAGCTAAGTTTGCTTCAAGATCTACATAAAATACTTCTTCCCACGGATTGCCCGGAGTTGGGCGCGACTCAAGTTTTACTAAATTAATCTTATGCTGTTTAAAAATCATCAACGCATCGGCTAGTGAGCCCGCTTGCTGTTTTGTCGACATGATCAAACTAGTTTTAGTTGGAATTTGGTTAGACACTTGCAGAGGTTTACGCGCAACAACAATAAAGCGGCTATGATTTTCGCTTTGATTAGCAAGATTTGATTTGATGACTTCAAGGCCGACATTTTTTCCTGCTTGTGCAGAGCCAATTGCAGCACTATTTGGTGTGTTCAGAGCTGATTGTAATGCACTTGATGTAGAGTCACATGTTTCGTGTTGTAAATCACCTAAGCCTTGTAAAAAGCGGCTGCACTGCGCAAATGGTTGTGGATGTGCAAATACTTTTGTCAGTTGGCTAAGTTCAGTATCAGGGTTTGCGAGTAAGCAATGCTCTACACTGTGAGTGACTTCTCCAACAATCGAGACTTGTGCGTGCTGTAATAAGTCAAATACTTCGTTAATACTACCAGAGCTTGTGTTTTCAATCGGTAATAAACCAAAATCAGCTTGGCCGTTTTCTACTTTACCTGTTATGTCGTCAAACGATGTACAGCCAATTTCAATTAATTTACCAGGGCGGCGACTAAAGTATTTATGACATGCAAGCTGGCTATAAGAACCCTGACCACCTAAGTAAGTAACACGATGTGTTTCACTCAGTGCATCTGGATTAAGGTTTTTTTGCAGCATTGCTTGTTGGTGTAAAACTGAATCTTCCAAAATAGTTTGAAACACATTATTTACGTAGTAAGCATCTAACCCCAGTGATTTACCATAACCAATCAATTTTTCTAGAAGCGCGAGTTCACGTGCTTCATCGCGAATTGGCTTATTGTTCGCGATTTTGTATTCAACCACGCCGTGGCTAATGCGACGGCGTTTAGCTAATAACACCAGTAAGTCGGAGTCTATTTCATTTATATCGTGTCTTAGTGCATTTAATACATCATTTGTCATTTTGGTATCCTCATTCCAAAAGTAGGCTGTTACTACACAGCAAAAACAAAAAAGCCTCCCAGTTGGGAGGCTTTACTATTCGATTGATTTTATCTCACAAACAGGGAAGCCTCTTTTATATAAAGAAGCTAAAAAACGAAAAAAAAGTGCGAGAGATAAATAGTTTCATGCAGTTAATGTATGGAGAGTTACTAACAATGTCAATAACGATACGTTGCTAAATAAGCGCAAAGCGCTATTTATTTGGTCATAATTAGTTTTTAGTGATATTTAACAAATAATTTATAAATATTAAGTCAGATCTGATATATTTCGTAAACTGGTTCAAATAATAACAATTATTAATAATTAAGGTTGACCTGTGGTTTACAGACGCCCTCCATCGCGTTTTGGATTTAATTCTTTAAGTGTAAAACTTTCACTACTTATATCTGCTATTTGTTTAATAGCAGGGGTGTGTGCGGCTGCCTTAATGCTTAAATCTGAAGAGAAACAACTTGTTTTTGAAGAACATGAGATTTTAAAAAGCTCGACAGACTTATTAGTGAAGCAATTTAATGAGCGCATTAAAACAAAAATAAATATTGCGCAGCAAGCTAATAACGTAGTAACACAGCAACTTTTCCAACCCAATTCACCAATTAATTTAAGCAACAAATCACAGTTACAGTTTAATAGCGACGGTACGATTCGAAGTGCCTCGGCTGATGGCTTATCAGCAGCATTTTTACCGCAGCAAAATTACTCTCCTTTTTATAAACGCCTATTTAATGATTCTGAGATGCTGTGGCGTATAATATCTCCTACACTAGTACACGACTTTTTTAACTTTTATCTCATTACAGATGATGATTTTATTCGTGTTTCTCCTCCAAACTGGGCACTGAACGCACCAGCTGGTTTTAGAGCGACGAATGGCTCAACTTATAAATCGATTAAGAGCACGCTTGAAACAGTAAGAGAGCCTGCATGGTCAAAAGTCTACTACGATACAGTATGGCGCAAGTGGGTTATTAGCCTACTAGTACCTGTTTATGTTGATAATGAGTTTTTAGGTGTGACGGGGAGCGATATTTCCCTCAACAAACTTATTTCGTTTTTACCTGTTGGTGATAAAGAAAAACACCTACTTGTGTTTGATAGCAAAGGGCAATTGTTGGCACACCCAGACTTAAATCCGACCTTACTAGCTGACTATGGTAGTGATAATAAAGCACTCGCTACTAACGAATTTGTAAACCCAGCGCTGCAGTCGATTATTGACGATGTTATTGCAGTGAAGTTACCTGAATACGCAAATTCATTTGAAAAAAATGACGAAGCTCATATTATCAATATTCGTAAGATTGATGACTTAGATTGGTACATAGGGGTATATAAAAAGCGTTCATCTACGTTATCTGCATTACAAGATTTAAAACTGAAGTTTTTCGGTCTCTTTATTTTATACGCAATATTAGTTGCCTTATTGCTGCATCAAGCGCTTTATCAACTAGTCCTTCGCCGTTTACATACTTTAGTTTATGCAGTAACAAGCTTTGGTAAAGGTCAGTTAACAACTGAGTTTCCGCCAGAAAACAAAGATGAGATTGGTACCCTTAATGGCTCATTTAGAGACATGACGGTAGAAATCCGCAAGCTTATTGATGGTTTAAACCAAAGAATTACAGAAAAAGAAATTGCTGAAAAAGCAGCTAATCGTTTGTCTAAAGCGGTAGCGTTCTCGGGCACTGGGGTTGTGATCACCGATGAAAATTTTGTCATTGAGTACGTAAACCCCAAAATGCTCGAAATGACTGGCTATCCAGAAAGTCATTTTAATAGAGCGCCATTACTTAATATTATTGCCTCAGAAATGTCTATTTTAGTTGAAGATATAGACATAGATTTACGCAGTCGTAATTACTGGCGCGGGGACACATTAATAGCGGGTTTAAATAAAGAGCCAATTTGGGTGTCTTTAAGTGTTTCGCCAATTCGTGAAGAGGGCGGTGAAATAACCAGTTATGTAGCATCAGCACAAGATATTTCGTTTGTAAAAGAAAGCCAGCGTAAAATGGAACAACTAGCTTACTTTGACACCCTTACAGGCCTTGCCAACAGAACATTTTTTAGAATGCAATTGCGTAAATCAATGGCATTAGCGGAGCGCGGGCATTATGCATTTGCTTTGTTTTACTTTGATTTAGACGAATTTAAGCGTATTAACGACACATTAGGCCACGATGCCGGCGATCAATTATTAATTGAAGTAGCAAACAGACTTAAAAAACGTTTACGAGCCGAGGACACCATAGCGCGCTTAGGTGGTGATGAATTTGCAGTGTTGCTCAGTGGTATAGAAAGCCAAGCTCACGCGGCTGATGTTGCCAATACAATTCAAAAAACACTGAACGTGCCTATAAAACTAGGTAGCAATGAAGTTATTGTCAGTGCAAGTATTGGTATAACTATGGCTCCTTACGATAGCTTAGAGGAAGATCAGTTACTCAAACATGCTGATTTGGCAATGTATGAGGCAAAAGCAAAAGGACGTAATACCTTCCACTTTTATAGCCAAGAATTAAATGCGGCCGCAAATGAGCGTTTATTTATTGAAAATGAGTTACGTATAGGGCTCAAAGAAAAGCAATTTGTAGTTTACTACCAACCTCAAGTTGATAGCCGTACTCATCAAGTTGTTGGCTATGAAGCGTTATTAAGATGGTTCCACCCAGCTGAGGGCGTAATCCCTCCAGATAAATTTATTCCTATTGCTGAGGCGACAGGCCTTATAGTTGAATTAGGCGAATGGGTGCTTCAAGAGTCCTGTGATTTTGCCGTAAGATTAGCAGAACAAGGTCTAGAAAATAATATATCGATAAACTTATCGGCCCGCCAGTTTAAAGACTCAAGCTTAGTTACAACGCTGAGCAAAATGATAATTAAGTCGGGTGTTTCAGCAAAGCGCCTTCACTTAGAGCTTACCGAAAGCATGCTAATGGGTAATGTAGAGGCAGCCATTACACAATTGCACGAGCTTAAAGCATTAGGTATATCTATTTCTATTGATGACTTTGGTACAGGTTATTCGTCGCTCAGTTACTTAAAACGATTCCCGGTTGATATATTGAAAATTGACCGTTCATTTGTAAAAGATATCCCAGAGGATACGAATGATATGGAAATCACTGCAGCTATTATTGCCATGGCGCAAAAGTTAAAGCTAGACGTGGTTGCAGAAGGGGTTGAGACAATAGAGCAGATGCAGTTTTTACAAAATAATAATTGCTTCATTGTGCAAGGTTATTATTTTAGTAAGCCAATTGCGGAACACGAACTACCGAATTTGTATGAAAGGTTAAATGAACTCGCAAATAGCGAAGTAATTAGTTAATAAAATTGCGGGTTAACCACCCGCAATTTTAACTTTAAATTTTAAAGCTTCTAAAATGCCTTTTAGTTTATCTCGGTCATCACCTTGTACTTCAATAATGCCTTCTTTTACTGCGCCGCCTTGGCCCATTTTGCTTTTTATAGTTTTAGCTAACTTTTTTAAATCGTGATCTTTTGGATCAATGCCAACAACTAGCATTACGCCTTTGCCTTTACGCCCTTTTGTTTGACGCTCAATGCGAATAAAACCATCTTTAAAAAGTTTAGCGTGTAACTCTTTTTCTGGTTTTGGCTGGTCAATGCGACCCGTACTAGTTGAATATACTAAGTGACTATCACTCATACCTTACCTTTGTGGATAAAAATGAATTAAATACTGGTGTAAATGATAGCAAATTTGAAGTTGTGTGTTTTTCTTTTTGCTAAATACTTTTAACAGGTTATATTTAGTTCAAAGGAAATATTATTGGAGTTTACTATGAGTTTAACTAAGAATGAATCTGTCGATGGCACTACATTAACAATACAAATTAAAGGTAAGTTTGATTTTAATTTAGTGCAATCTTTTCGCCAAGCCTATGCTCAAATGAGCGAAGAAACAGTAAAGGTAATTATCGATTTAAGAGAGACTGATTATATGGATAGTTCAGCACTTGGCATGTTACTTAATATGAAAAAAACCATTGATAGCCAAGTGCAAACCATCGAAATAAGTAATTGCCAACCTCAGCTTAGAAAAATCCTACAAATTTCACGTTTTGATAAAAAGTTTGATATTACCTAATGATACATGTGTTGATTGTTGACGATCAGGCGCTCAATCGCATTTTACTAAGTAAAATGCTTGAGCAGGAAGGTTACAAAATTTCAGTGGCTTACAATGGGCTAGATGCACTTAATGTACTTAAAAGAGAGCAAATAGACATTGTTTTACTCGATGTATTAATGCCCGTAATGGATGGTTTTGAAGCAGCTGAAAAAATAAAGCAGCAGTATAGTGAAGTTTACTTACCGATTATTTTTATAACCTCCTTAGAAGATCAAGCAAGTTTTGAGCGGTGCCTCGCGGTAGGTGGCGATGACTTTATTCATAAACCATTTGAAAAAGTTATTTTGCATGCAAAAATTAAAGCACATAGCCGCACCAGAGAGCTAAGTAAAAAATCGAATCAACAAAAAAAACTGCTTGAATATCATCACAATCAAATTGAACGTGAACACGAAATAATTGAGCATATTTTTAATAACTCATTAGAGAATCAAGGCAAGTTTAAAGAGTACCTCGATTTTAATTTATCGCCGGCGTCTATGTTTAACGGCGATATGTTTTTAGTGGCGCAAAGTCCAATAGGCAATCTGTATTGCATGTTGGGAGACTTTACAGGGCACGGCTTAGCGGCAGCTATTGGTGCATTACCTATCTCTCGTGTTTTTTATACTATGGTACAAAAAGGCATGGCGATTAATGACATTGCCTGTGAGCTAAATACACTGCTTTACAATCTCCTACCTGGACACATGTTTTGTGCTGCAACCATTATAGAGCTTAGTGCATCCGGTAAAAGTATTTCTGCATGGATGGGCGGCCTGCCAGATGCGTACCTAATAGATAAAGACGGTAATGTAAAACAAACATTAGAGTCGCAACATATGGCGCTGGGGATTTTAGACGACCAAGAATTTGAATATGAAGTTATTCACTTTGAAACGAATAGTAATACACGCCTAGTATTAGCAACCGACGGTATTATAGAAACAGCAAACAAAGAAGATACATTTTTTGGGGAAGAGCGTTTTTTACAAACCTTAAAAAGTAAATCGATGATTAGTAGCGAAGATATAGTGGGTGACGTTACTAAGTTTGCAGATGGCACTAAACAGCAAGATGATTTAAGTATTGTTTTACTAAACTGTCTGCCTTTAGTTCCTGAGGAGCAAGAGCGAGAAGCATTCTCTACTTTAGCGTTTAATTTATCTTTGAGTTTAAACTCAGAACAAATAAAAAAAACAGACCCCGTTTACGACGTTGTTAATATTTTAAGCAGTGTTGAGGGGTTAAATGCTCACCGCTCTAATATATTTTTACTGTTGTCTGAGGCGTATAACAATGCGCTTGATCATGGTGTACTAGGGCTAGACTCAGAGATTAAAAAACAAGAAGACGGCTTTTTTCGATATTACGAATTAAGAGAAGCAGCTTTAGCTAAACTTACAGATGCTATGATTATTATTGATATGCGCTATTGCCCTGATACGCTCAGTTTATATTTCATTATTTGTGATTCAGGCCGAGGGTTTAGTAGTAAGCACGATGAGCTGGCAAAGGTTAATAATGAATTTGGTAGAGGGGTGTCTTTATTAGAAGAAATAGCCGAAAAAGTAACTTATAACGCCAGCGGTAACCAAGTTGAAATGTGCTACAAGTTGAGCTAGCTCTGCAAAAATATCCATGCTATTATTCTCGAAACTTTAGATGTATGGATGGCCAAATGATTTCTTCTTACCTAAAACAAGCACAACTAAGTGCTAATCCAGCTTTGATTTCAACAGAGCTTGAAAAGCTTGAGCTACATTTAGCAAACACAGCTTTGCCTAATGTATGTTGGGAGTATCAAATACCTGAGCTTGGCGAGGGCGGTGCGTGTAGTTTATTTGGTTACCTACAAGATGAGCCATTCAAATTAACTGATTATCTTAAAAATGATGAGCAAACACAGTTCAAGCTAGCTAATTTACAAAGTATTGTGAGCTACATTGAGCAGCAAACAGGCGTTGATTGGTATGGTATTTATCAATCAACTAATACCCATGAAGGTAATCAACTATTAAAATTGGCTTATCATGGTGCGCCTAGTCGTCCGTTGTTTCCTTTAACGCAAGCATTTTCGGCTGGCAGTAACAACGTACAGGTTGCGCTATCTCACAAGGGCCGCATTATTAATAACGTTGAAGCGTATTTATCACAAGGTGGTGAATACTACACATGCGATCCTAAAGTTAAATCAGAAACCTGCCTACCTTTATTTAATGCACAAAATGAATGCGTTGGTATTGTAGATGCTGAAGCCTTTAAAAATGATTTTTTTGATGAAAAGACGCTTGCCATTTTAATTGCATGTTGTATTAAAATTCCTCACTTTCTAGTGTAAATAACGCTAGTCAATATGATGTGCTTTTATGTTAAGCTTAGCTTAACAGCTAACCCCTAAATAACGATAAGAGATAGCCAATGTTCTCAGTATTAAAACCATTACCAACAGATCCTATTCTTGGCCTTATGGCGGCCTATAAACAAGATACAAACCCTAATAAAATTGATTTAGGTGTAGGTGTCTACAAAGATGAGCAAGGCAATACACCGGTTCTTAAAGCGGTAAAAAAAGCTGAAGCGTTTCGTCTTGAAAACGAAATGAGCAAATCTTACATTGGTTTAGCGGGTAATTTAGATTACTGCCAAAAAATGGAGCAGTTACTATTAGGTGAACACCAAGCATTACTAGCTAACCGCGTACGTACTGCACAAGCTCCTGGTGGTACGGGTGCACTTCGTGTTGCAGCTGAATTTATTAAGCGTTGCAATAAAGACGCGACTGTTTGGGTAACTAACCCAACATGGGCTAACCACATTAGTTTGTTTGAAGCTGCAGGCTTAACAGTAAAAGAATACCCATATTACGATTACGAAAATAAAGATTTACTGTTTGATGAAATGATCAACACACTTAAACAAGTGCCTAAAGGTGATGTGGTTTTAGTGCATGCATGTTGTCATAATCCAAGCGGTATGGATTTAAATGAAACACAGTGGAATACGGTTGCCGAACTTGCAAAAGAAGTTGGCTTTACACCACTTGTTGATATTGCATACCAAGGCTTTGGTGCTTCACTTGAAGAAGATGCACGTGGCTTACGTATTTTAGCCGATGCAGTAGAAGAGCTGATTATTTGTTCTTCATGTTCTAAAAACTTTGGCTTATACCGCGAGCGTATTGGTGCATGTTCACTAATTGCAAAAGACAGCGCAACAGCAGATATTTCAAACTCTGTAATGCTAAGCGTTGTACGTAGTATTTACTCAATGCCGCCAGCGCATGGTGCTGACATTGTTAATACTATTTTAAGCAGTACTGAGCTTACACAATTATGGCACTCTGAGCTTGATGAAATGCGTAGCCGCATAAATGGCTTACGTAGCTTAATTAAAGAAAGCTTAGCAACTAAAGATATTGCTCAAGATTTCTCGTTTATCGAGCGCCAAAACGGTATGTTTTCTTTCTTAGGTATTAATAAAGAGCAAATTGCTCGCCTACAAAAAGAATACGGCATTTACATTGTTGGCTCTAGCCGCGTAAATGTTGCAGGTGTTAGTCATTCAAATATTGAATACTTTTCAAATGCTGTAGCTGACGTTTGTAAATAAACGCAGTTAATATAAAAAAACCGCACACCTGATGATGTGCGGTTTTTTATTATCTAAATTAAAACAAAAAACGGTTTTTTATTATCTAAATTAAAACAAAAAACTTTAACCAATAGCAGGAATAAGCCCCACCATTTGCATAAACTGTGCAGCAATAATAGTTATGCCACATATAGCTGCTATACCAAGCCCAACATTCCCACTTTTTACTTTATAGCCTGTTTTATTTGATGTTGTACGCTGTTTATAAACCATTGCTACAGGCAAAAATATAGCCAGCACGACAAGTGCTATTGCAGCGTACCCTAAGGCCATAATAAAGCCTTGAGGATAAAACAATGCAAAGCCAAGCGGCGGAATAAACGTAATCAAGGCCGTTTTAATTCGGTCCGTTTTATTGTCACCTTTTTTAAATGCATCAGCAAAAAAATCAAATAACCCTAAACTCACCCCTAAAAATGATGTCGCCAGTGCTAAATCAGCAAATAACTTAACGGCCGTTGCCACACTTGGGTTATGCGCAATGCTTGCCACGCTAGATACAAACCCATTAAGCCCTTGGCTGTTGAGTAAATCAGCTTGACTCATAATACCTTGGCTAAGTAGTTGCCAAAAAATATAAATAACTAAAGGTAGGGCGGCTCCAGCAATCATTACTTTGCGCAGTACTTTTATTTCAACACCAACATATTTAACAATAGAGGGGATAGAACCATGAAAGCCAAACGAAGTAAATATAACCGGTATAGCCGAAAGGATTAATCCTTGCTCTACGGGCATCTCTAATAAGTGCTTACCTTGCACATAAGGGGTAAGCATGTAAAACAAGCTAGCTAATACAACAATTTTTATTGTAAATAACACTCTATTTAATTTATCTACCTTGCTAGTGCCTAGCGTTACCACACTAGCAATAATAACAGCGAGGATCACAGAGCCAAACTGTGGGGCTATATTTACATCAAAGCCTATATTTATACGCGCTTGAAGTTGTGCACCACCACCTGCAATATAAGCAGCGCATAAAGCATAAAATAAAAAAACCATCGAAAAATTCGCAATATATTGTCCGCGTTTTCCAAGCCATAATTTAGCCAATGTATTTAATGTAGCATCGCGTGGTGCATATTGGTGTAGCTCTAACATGAGTAGTGCGGTGTAGGTCATTAGCAACCAGCTAGCAATTATTAATGCAAGTGCAGTACTAAACCCAAGCCCGGCAGATGCAATTGGCAATGCCAACATACCTGCACCAATAGTGGTGCCTGCAACAATTAACATGCTTCCAGTTGTTTTATTTTTAAGCACTTAATTACCTTAATTATTATTAATATACATGCACGATATAACTAGTTGCTCAAATCTCAAATAGTTTTGTAATAAAAGAGCGTTATTAAAATGTAACTTACAATTTACAACTGTATTTATTAAGGACTTTAGTGTTTAAAAAGTACTAAAACACAGTAGTGAGCGTATAATTTATTCTTTGTTTTATTGATTCATATAAAGCGTAGGGATGGCACGTGCCAGTTAAAGTATCGTATTTTTTAATGGTTCTTATATGGTCCACTACACCACTGGGTATCGTGTGGAGTAGTGACACTGTATCGCCAACACTTGCTGTGTTAATGCGGATGCTGGTGGGACTATTGTTAGGTGGCTTAATTGTTGCCATTACAAATATTAGAGTGCCTTGGAGCAAAAATGCATGCTTACTTTATTTTTATTCGAGTATAGGTATTTTTGGCGGTATGTTGTTGAGCTATATGGCAGCTAAAACAGTCCCTTCTGGTATTATTTCGCTTATGTTTGGCCTTGCACCTATTTTGTCGGGGTTGCTTGCTCAGCAATTATTAAATGAACCTAAATTTAGCCCGATTAAATTAGTTGCGTTAGCGTGCGCCTTAATTGGCTTATATTTTGTTAGTTATAACCAAGTACAAAACTCGCAAACTCAAGGGCTCGGGTTGCTTTATGTGTTTATGGCTGTCTGCTTTTTTAGTTTAAGTGGTGTGATGATCAAACGTGTACAGATTGCGATTCATCCTATGGCAACAACATTTGGTGCCTTAGTTTTTGTAACCCCACTCTTTTTTATTGCTTGGTGGTTATTAGATGGTGAGTTGCATATACAAAACTGGAGTGCAAAATCATTGTGGGCTATTGGTTATCTAGGAATATTTGGATCTTTAGTAGGGGCTTTGGCGTATTTTCATGTGCTGCAAAACCTAAATGCAAGCACGGTATCACTTACTACACTTATAACTCCTAGCTTTGCGTTAGGCTTGGGAGCTTGGCTAAATAATGAGTCATTAAGCCAAGAACTAATAATTGGTGCGGTTATTATTTTAATTAGTCTAGGTTTTTTCCAATTTGGTGATAAGTTTTTAAAGCAAAAGAAAGCAAGCGAAAATTAGCTTTACTACATTTTTTCTATTTGAATAATTAAACGACGGTTTTTGTCTCGGCTTAAAATGTTATCGTTATTATCAACAAAGCGTTTTTCGCCTAAACCGGTTGTTTGTACTTTTGCTTCATCAACACCCAAGCTCACCATATAATCTTTTATAGTTTTGGCGCGCTTGCGCGATAAATCTAAGTTATTCCAGCGTCCGCCATAACTATCAGTGTATGAGTCAATACTAATGGACTCTATGCTTGCATCATTTTTTAAATACTCAGCAATCTTATCAAGACGTTGTTGCGAGGATTTAGTTAATTTACTGCTGTTAGATTGATAGTTCATTACAGTAAACGAAATATCTTCAAAGCTGTAAGGGAGTAGCTCATCGCGGCATTGTAAAAACGCCCAGTAAGCTTGTTTAAAATTTACGCTCGATATACCAACGGCAATTTTATCGGCACTGTTTTGCCAGTCTTGATAATAAAAAGTAGGGTAGTAGCCTTTTTCAAGCTCGGTAAGCATTTCCCATGCGGTTTTATTGCCTAGCTCGCCATCAAACTTTTTAAGTAATTTCATATTTGCAATATCGCGAGCGGGCAATCCTGCACGCCATGTAGGTGGCACTGCTTTTAAACCTGCAATTGCGTAGTTATCTGGGCGTACAACCATATCTAAATTAAATGTTAAGTTTTTATTTTTACTTGCAGAAGCTTTAAATATAGCTTCACCGTAATAAGGAACCTCATGATTTAATTGGCATTGTAAGCGCGTTGTTTTAACTACTTCCCAGTTGGAGTTGTCTTGGGTTGCTGTGTATTGGCGCATAGCAGCTTGCGAGTGAGTACTGTAAAGCACTGCACTTATACTAAGGCTAATAAATAACAACTTATACTTCATGGTGCTCTCCAGCTATCCGGGAATGCCAATAATTTGGCAAATTTACGACTGCAATGATTAGTTTGTTCTCTACGTAACTAACTTATAAGTTAAAGCAAGTTATGTGCCTACAATTTTAAAGCAATAAATACTTAAATCCCCTAGCCTAGGGGGCATCAATTTTGACATAATAGTCAGCTTACACGTATAAACAAAGAAGACTATGGCAAATACTGAGCAAACACCTTTCGCAAAACGCTTTCGTGGATTTTTTCCTGTTGTTATTGATGTTGAAACTGCAGGTTTTAACAAAGAAACAGATGCCTTGTTAGAAATAGCAGCCTCTGTTTTAAAAATGGATGACGAAGGACTGCTCAGCATAGATCATACTGTTCATTTTCATGTTCAGCCATTCGAAGGCGCTAATATAGAGCAAGCAGCCATCGACTTTAACGGTATAGACCCGTTTTCACCATTACGTGGCGCAGTACCTGAAGACGAAGTCATTAAAGAAATATGTAAAGTAGTACGCAAAGCGCAAAAGGCTGCTGGGTGCCAACGTTCAGTTATTGTGGCACATAATGCCGCATTCGATCATGGCTTTTTAAATGCAGCAATAGAGCGTAATAACATTAAGCGTACGCCATTTCACCCGTTTGTAAGCTTTGATACAACATCTTTAGCGGGTTTAGCGTTAGGGCAAACTGTATTAGCAAAAGCATGTAGAGCGGCTGGTATCGAGTTTGATAACAGCCAAGCGCACTCAGCGCTTTACGACACAGAACGTACAGCCGAGCTTTATTGTTTAATAGTAAACCGCTGGCAGCAATTAGGTGGTTGGCCATTAGCGCCGCTAGATAATGGCGACGCTGATGCCGAAGTTGTCACTGAAACAAAAAATGACGAAGAAACTAAAACGTCTGAGTAATTTTACCCTCAGTTAGCTTAACTAGGTGGGGCGGGTAAATACGCGAAAATTGTTTAGAATCTTTCGCTATTTTAAGTTCCACACCAGGGTGCATCAATTCATTTACTTTTAAACGACTACTGGCAAGTAATTGCACTATTTTTTGCTTAATAAGTAGTTTTTGACGATGAATATGCGCAGAGCGTATTTTTATATGCTTTTCATTTTCAGTTATTTTATTCATGAATTGCTGGCGCTGATCAGCACTCGCAATTTTACTCGCTTTTTCACGAGCCTGTTGTAAAGCTGTTACTTTAGTCGCAAGTATTTTTTCAAAATCGGTGATTTGTGTTTGCTTTTGGCGAAGCTCAAACCAGAGTTGCGCTAAAAATACGCGTGTTTTAGTACCGGCTGGCGCGCCTAATTCACCCGTTTCAATGCGCATAGCATCTAAAATATTACCGCCAATAATTTTACCTCGCGGGTCATTTGCTTTGCCTACACGTATTAATCGCCTAGCACTTAAATCACAATGCAGAGCTTGGCGTTCAATAAATAAATCTTGTTCGGATTTAATATTGCAGTACTGGGCATAACCAATCGAAATAGTTCGCTGAGAGGTTATAGAGCATGTAAATGCTTCCTCGCCTTCACGTTTTCGGCCAATTGCACCAAGCATAATGGTTACCGCACTTTTACTTTCAACAGTTCCTGATTCTACAAAACCAAGTACCGTAATATCACCGTTGGCTTTTACACGCATGCCGTCTTTAATATCGCCAGTAATAATTATACTACCATCAAAATCAACGTGGCCTGTGCTTACATCTACGTTATCAAAGCATAAAACATCATCTACACGCATACCACGTGGTAGGGCAACGGGCACACCTTTGCAGTCGGCAATAAGCATATTAGGATTATTAGGGTCTACTTTTGTACCTTCGAAAGGCTGGAGTTGGTGATCTTTACCTGGTTTTGCACTAATTGAATCGCCAAATACCGTATAGCCTTCTTCTCCAGGGGTAGCTGCAATACGCTGCATTAAGGGAGTGCCAGGTTTTACGGTGATAATAGCGCCAAGGTTTTTCATATCAACCTTACCGCCTTCTTTAGCTTGTGGGCTAAGTACTCGGTCTTGGGCTGTTGAGCATAAACGCACAAATTTAGCATCGCGGCCCTCTTTAGGGTTGCGTCCATGTGCAATTATGGCACTGTAAGAGCTTCCTACCGGTTGCTCAAACTGCTGGCCTAAAAAGGTATCAAGCGCACGAGGACTTATTCCTTTTTTAACACCTGCATCAGCAAGTGCTTTTTGCGCGCCTTCCATAGACAAAAGTGCGCCACCTTTAGCGGTAGTTAATGTTGCTTCTGCGACCATGTTTTTTTCATCAATATTAATGACAATTGAAGCATCTACAGCTTTAGCAACGACAAGCGATACTTCCTGATAATTTTTAGTTGGCGCAAAAAGCTTTCCAATATTGGCAATGACAGCTTCGTACTCACTAAACTCAGATTGCTCTAGCATTTGCGTTAACTGAGTACTTGTAACAGGAAAACCACTATCAATAGGGTGACTTGCTAAAGAGACAAACCCCGTACTTTTATCAAATGAAAAAACCGACATTTATTAATTCCCTACTCTATGCCTGTTATTATATTTATTTTTTACAACTAAAGGTTTAGAAATAGCAAAAACCTTAACTCCTCATTTGAACACAGGTTAAACACATTGTTAAGTAAATGTTTATATAGGCTTGCATAAACTAAATTTTGCTTACTTAACGCGCGATTGACACATACAACTAAAATAAAGCGTTACTAGGCCTTGAGTATCAGTACTTTACTCAGTTATACTGTTTGTACGCTCTGAATTGAGTTACTAATTCAGGGGCTGATTAGGATTCGACGGAATTCAAGAAGCCCAAGGTGCATGTCGAGGTGCGGTTTGCCTCGTTAAACAGCCGCAACCTAAAGTAATCGCAAACGACGATAACTACTCTCTAGCAGCTTAGGCTGGCTAGCGCTCCTTCCATGTATTCTTGTGGACTGGATTTTGGAGTGTCACCCTAACACCTGATCGCGACGGAAACCCTGGCCGGGGTTGAAGCGTTAAAACTAAGCGGCCTCGCCTTTATTTACCGTGTTTGTCCGGGACTTAAAGGTTAATTAAATGACAATACTAAACATGTAGTACCGACGGTCGAGGCTTTTCGGACGGGGGTTCAAATCCCCCCAGCTCCACCAATAAAGGTTTTTGAACTCGTTATTCGAAAACCATAAGAAACCCGCAAATTTGTTAATCCAAATTTGCGGGTTTTTTTTATGGAATTTATAAAGTAAAAATAAAGTTTAAGAATGTCTTATTGCACGTAGCTTCATTTTTATTGCAATCACAAGCAGGCTAAATAACGACAGCATACTTATTAACAACGTTAGATTAAGTATTGGGTTGCTTGGCTCATCGGTACTGACCGGAGAGCTGTTTATAGTTTGCGAGTTTTGATGTTGCCTAATATAGCTTTGGCTGATCCAATCTACCGCGTTTATCCATTGTACTTTGGCGGGGTCAGTATTATTGAGCATCCCTATTGCGTGCTTATCGTTATCTAAGCTTTTTGAAAGTTGTATCAGTTGCTGCCAAAATTCATTTTTAGGGCCTAGGTCGTCTATCTCTTGTAGATGCTGTTGTAATTTGTCACCCCCCATCGTTTTTATATCAGCTTGTCCGGTACTTTGCGCGTAGCTATTTATTAGCGATGAAAAGCGTATAAAGTACTCATTACTTTTTTGCTGTGTAGGGTTAGCTGTTCGCTCGTTTGTTACTTTTTTTTCTGGTTGATTTAGGCTATTTTGATCAATCAAATATTGTTTATAATTTTGGTAACTTAAGTTGTTTGTAGTTGTGTTATTTGTAGTTCCGTTATTTAGAATGCCAAAGTTGTTTTTCAGTGCATTAACACTGATCACTACGCCTATTAAGGTAATAATACAAAGTGCGCTATAGCAAAAGTACAATGCGCTTTTTAAAGTGTTACGCAGTAGTTTATATTTATTATAACTTTGCTTAATAGCGGCAGCTGTATTTGGGGCTTTGCCCGTATCTAGGCGTTCACTTTGTACTGAGATACTTTTGCCTTCAGTACATTCACTAATGTGTTTATCTGTATTTTTACTGTGCTCAGTGAGTGCTATTTGATTATTTTGAGATTGAGAGATTACAGTAATTAGTTGAGGTTCTACTTTAGTAATCAAACCTAGCTTTTTAAGTGAGGATTCTGTTTTAACAGCATCAATACTCGATAAGTCTTTTTTTAAAGCGTAAGCTTTTCCATCAAATAACTGAACAACAATATTATGAGGAATATTAAGAAGTTGGCTGAGTTGTTCTTGGGCAGAGGTAAGGTCAGTATTTTGATATAACTGACCATTAAAAACAATTTTAAATGTGGCGCTCACGTTGGTACCTTGCTTGTGTAATTCCATTTTTGGAATTTTATTTTTATTATTTGATACACAAAGTTAATTTAACAGATAAAGGTGATGCTTTCTAATAATTTGTAATTAAAAAAGCCTTAACAAACAGCGTTAAGGCTTTGGCGTGTAGCTGTTATTTACTTTATAGTTTAGCGAGTGATTTAACTGATTGCTTTTGAGCACTTGCTGGTTGGGTTGCTTTGTCTATTAATGTTTCAAGTGGCTTATTTCGAACGCACATAAGTACTTTGTTCATTGCTTGGCATGTGCCTGTCGCTTTTTTATCATGGCTTGTGTAGCTGCAATCTTCATTAATGGCTTTTGCTTCACATGCTTCCCAAGGCGCATTTGAACCGTGGCCTGCATGACTTAGCGCTGAGCATGAAGTAGCAAGTAAAAAGCCAGTTGTTAGTGCTTTTATTACGTTAAATATTTTCATTAGTATCTCAGTTAATTATTTAGCCAGAATGCGACTTATCTTGCGGTAGCACCTTTAAAGCAACCAATAAACATGTTTTCAGATACATCGGCTGCGTGGTAGTGGTAACCGCGTGTATCGTCGGTGTGGCCTCTACATTCGTCTAAATCAGTGGGTTCTAATCCATCTTCGTTAAGCATGCCAAATATACCAAATCCATCGAGTGCATAACCCATCATGGCGGCATGACCGTCTGATTGAATTTGTGTTTGGCTACAACCTGCTTCACCGTGGTAGTGATAACCTGCTACTAAGTTAATATGGCCAGCGCAATCATCAAAGGCTGCAATAGTGTATGCGCCTAAAATAGCCTCAACAGGCGCGGGTGCAGCAAGTACAACACCATTGAGAGCAACACCTACATTGGCGTTACCAATACTGCTATTTTGAGTAGTTGCAACAGGCGTTATTGGAATTAAAAATGATTCTGATATACCGCCATCAACATAATCAATAGAGCATTCTACGCAGTGGTTTTGGTATTGTTCTTCTACGTTTGGGCGTGCAGCGCCATCACACGATTCTTGTGTGTCGGTTACATTTACAAGGCCTGTACCTTCGTCGTATAGCTGCCAATGACTATCGTTATATAATGTAGGTAGATTTAAAATAAAGTCGCCGGTTATATCGTAAACCTCACCGGTGCCATCAAACCAAATACCGGCTTCGTCTGCTGTTGAGGTGATATTTTGAGGGCAAAATACACCAATCTCGTAATTTGAAGGCGCACCTGCTATATCAATTTTATAGCATGAGGCTTCATCGCCGTTACTTAGCGTACATGTTTGAGTGGTAATTGATGAAA
Organism: Pseudoalteromonas sp. APC 3691; assembly: GCF_030408135.1. Lineage (NCBI taxonomy): Bacteria > Pseudomonadati > Pseudomonadota > Gammaproteobacteria > Alteromonadales > Pseudoalteromonadaceae > Pseudoalteromonas > Pseudoalteromonas sp. APC 3691. The sequence goes on from NZ_JASDCB010000014.1 coordinate 31,568, forward strand.
TGAGCGCATCGCTTTCAAAGTTAAAAGGGTCGACTTCTACAACAAAATCGGTTGAAGTATCTGTTGTAGTTCCCTCATCGGTGGTTGTTTCAGTTACAACTGTACTTTCAGCATCGCTACCGTTACAGGCGGCTAAACTCAGTGTAAGTATGCACACTGCAAGTGGTGGCAAAATTGGTGTGTTAAATCTTTTCATCAAAAATATCCGGTAATGAAGTTGAATGTATAATATTTGTTAAATGTGCAAACAACGTGCAAAAACAACGCAACATAGTACATAGCACGAGATAGAAGCTGATAAAGTGGCTATAAATGTGTGTAGTACCTTTTTTATTATTTAAATACTGCGACTTAAAAGTATTTAAATAGGCAATGGAGTTTTATGGATTTTTTATTTCCCGACAGCATGTCTTTATTTTTGTTTTTATTGTTAATAATCACTGCTGGCTTTACTTCTTTTGTATCTGCTGCATTTGGTGCTGGTGGTGGGTTAATGCTGCTTGTTGTTATGGCGTCGTTTATGCCTATGGCAGTTGTTGTGCCTGTGCATGGTTTAGTACAGCTTGGCTCTAATGCAAATAGACTTTTACTCAGCTTTAAGCATATTGATAAAAGCATGTTTGTATATTTTGCGTTAGGTGGCTTAGTAGGGGCGGGGTTATCAAGTTTTGTAATTGATGATATATCGCTTGATGCCATGAAGTTAGTGGTCGCTATTTTTGTTATTTACTTACTGTGGGGCAAAACGCCACCTATAAAATTAACCTCTAAGGTGTGGCGTATGGTCGCCGGTGGAATAACTACTTTTATTTCTATGTTTGTAGGGGCAAGTGGCCCATTAGTTGGTAGCTGTTTATATATAAATAATTACGACAAGTTAAAATTTACGGCAACGTTTTCGAGCATTATGAGTGTGCAGCATTTATTAAAAGCGATAATTTATGGCGCTGTTGGTTTTAGTTTTTGGCAATGGATACCGCTTGTAATCGCTATGGTAATAAGTGGCGCTGTAGGAACTTGGTTAGGAGTTGAATTACTTAAAAGTATGTCTGGGGGTAAATTTAAACGTATTTTTAGAGTCGTTTTAACGTTATTAACCCTGCAACTTGGTTGGCAAGGTGTAAAAGTATTACTCCACTAGTAAAAGTGGAGTAATCGTCGTTGAATAATAACGTTTATTTTACAGCTGCTTTAATTGGCTTGTCGCCGTCGAACAACTTAAAAATGCGGTTACTAATAAATGAGTTGGTCGCAATGTGTAATAATGCATTGGCTACATTTTCGCGGCTAATTTTAGCTTCTGAACGATCGCTTGGCTGCTGCGTAGTTACTTGCATTGAAGCGCTATCGTCAGTCAAAGTGCCTGGGCGAACAATGGTATAATTTAAACCACTATTTATTAGGTGCTCGTCAGCCATGTGCTTAGCAACTAAGTAAGGTTTTAAATCACCTTGGATCGAATCTGGATCGTCTGCACCAATTGAACTGACCATAATAAAGTGGTTAACACCGTGCTCTTTAGCGAATGTAGCTGCTTTTGTTGCAGCCCATAAATCAATGAGTACAGTTTTATCATCGCCTGTACTTCCACCAGAACCAGCAGCAAAAATCACTTGGTCACAGCCTTTCATTGCATCACCAAAATCACCTTCAAGATCTTGCTCAACAATAGTTAAAAAAGAGCTGTTTAAATCGCTTAACTTATTTTTGTCGCGCACTAATGCCACAACATTTTGCTCATTTTCTAAAAGTAGCTCAGTTGCCATTTTACCTATTTGTCCGCTTGCGCCAATAATTAGGGTCTTACTCATAATTAACTCCTTCCAATAAATAGTAAAAGTAATGTGCTTACAAACAGACCTTGGGGTAGGGGATTATTTTTAAAGGGTAAAAAAGAGTTTGAATGAGCTAATTTCAAAAAATACTTTAATTAAAATGCGATGCTTAACTGAGTATTAAAATTAGCTGCTTTGGGTGTGTTTTTTTAGACCTTTTTATTCAACCATTATACTCACTTCGGTCACATAACTACGGCGGTATAGACTAATACGTACTTTACGTTCTTGGTAATTATAAAACAAAGTGCGATATGTATTATTGCCATTTGTTTTTAAAGGTTCACCCAATTTTTGATGATAAAATCGAGTGATATCAGAAATTGAATCTGTTAAATAACCAGTGCGTACCATTGGGTATTCGCTTGCTACGTCCATCGTTGTAACAAATTCTTCAGGAAGTGGGATTTCAGTGACGTTTTGGCTGAGTGCGTTAAACGATAGAGTGCATAGCAATATTATTAAAAATGCTAAAGTTTTCATTAGAGTCCTTTGAGTAATAAATTCCTTTTATTGGTACTTATTTTACCTCAATAAGCACCGATGTCATTTAAATTTTATTACGAATTAAATCTCGCACTATAAACCGTGCAGGGTGAATCGCTTGGCTTACACGTTCGCTTAATGGCCGGGGTTCGTTATTTAAACAGCTTACGAGGTGGTCTGCACTTAACGGTGCGCTACACAACGCGCGTGCGCCAAAACCGGTAAAAATATGCAGGCCTTGTTGTGGTTTATTAAGTTGCTCATATTGGTAGCGTTTACCTAAACGTAGATTAGCAAAAGCCATTATATAATCACTTTGTTCGCACCATTGCCCTGCCATTGGCAGGTGATCTATAAATGTGCAGCGAACAGCCGCTTTTGCCGAGTTTATATTGCCGAGGGTGGAGGCAAATTCACTTTGCTTATAAAAGCTAAGTAGTTGCTCTTGGTTTAATTGGTTGTCGATCGCTGTAACTTGGCGGCTTTTAGTGTTTTTTTCAAACGTGGCACCCATACAGTGATGATCTAAATAAGCCGGTGTAAAATATCCTTTATGGCATAGCACTGTTTTAAGTTTGCGTGATTGCTCACTTGCCTCAATATGTGAAACCTGACCGCGTACGCCCACTATAGGTAGCGCTTTTGTTTGCTCAAATGCATCGCTGTGCTCACCTGCACAAATAACTACATCGCTAAACGGGCCTAATTGCTCATCATTCGTTAATAAAAACCAACCGCTATCAGTTTTTTTAAGCTGCTTTATATTGCAGTTAAATACGCTTTTGAATGGGTTTATGCTATTTGCAGCGCTTAGCATAGCGTTTACTAATTGCGGCGGGTTAACCCAGCCGCCTTGTTCAAAATACACACCTGAATAACCTGTCGTTACGCCGGCTATTTCATCGCCTTGCTCTGCGGTTACGTTACGCATTAGCTGCGTTGGCCACAGTTGCTTTTGTGCTAAGTTTTCGTGCTTATCAGCTAGAGGTTTTTTCACTGCGTGTTGTAATACGCCGCACCAATCATAATCAAAACTAAAACCACTGCTAAGTAAGTTGTTATATAGGCGTTTGGCGTATAAAAAGCTATGTGCAAACAATTCACTGTGCGGCGAGTTTTTAGCCTGTAGGTGAGGGTAAATAGCGCCTTGCACATTGTGCGATGCCCCCATTGCAGGCTTTTCATCTTGGCAGAATAAGTGGCTGGCTATGCCTCGTTTAGCCAAGCTGTATAAAATACAGCTACTGGCAATACCACCGCCAATGACCGCTACGTTTTTTAAAGTGCTGCTATCTTGATTAAAATAAGCAGGGGGTGATTGAGCGTTATTAACATGTTTAAGTTGGCCAATAAGGATATCTTCTCTTTGATTAAAATATTTGGCTTTTTTAGTGCTAAAGGCAGCCTCTATTAATCCTCGTTGAACAAAGTCAGCGGCAGTAAAAGTCGATAAGGTTGCATTAGCTCTTGATATATCAGCCATGGAGTTAAATAAACTTTGCTGCCACATATCAGGATTTTTACTTGGCTCAAGCCCATTTAAATACCAAGCATCAACGATACCTGTTTGTGGATAGCTCATTGCTTTTATTGATTCAAGCGCATCACCAAAGTATAAATCGAGAACAACACTGCCATTATTAAATTCGAGCCGGTGGCATCCTTCTAAATTAATTGGGTAGTTTACTGTTAGTTGCTCACTAAAATAATTTAAGGCAGGCCAAGCGGTTAATGCTTGTTTTAAGTCAGTTAATGTTAAGGGATACTTTTCAAACGAAATATAGTGTAGGCGTTTTACGCTTTTTTCACATTCATTTTGAACTTGCATCCGCTCAAGGTGGTCTTTAAAGCGTTGCCACGTATTTAAAAAGTTTAAACCGGTGCCAAAATCGGTTTCGGCAATAACAAAATGTGATTGGTCATGATTTTGTAATCGTGCATCTATATTATTTTGCTCATAGTACACATAATGCGATTGAGCTAAGTCATCGTCATTAGAAAAATAAATATCACCGGAGTCATTAGTCAAAGGTGTACTTAAATTATTAATGTGACTATGTGCGTTTTTAATCATAATTTATTAAATTTATAGATATATTTTTAATTATTTTACGGGTTTTCTTTGTAATAGTCTGGCGTTATTTATAAGCTAGCAGTTCAGAGTACAAGTGTACGCTAGAAAGCTGACCACTTAGGTGATTAAATTCGCGTAAAATAGAATGCAATTAAGTATTAAGCTAAGGGAATTACCCATGAGAAGAGCTGTAATTACAGGTATCGGTGTTGTATCAAGCATTGGTAACAACAAAGAAGAAGTATTAGAATCGTTAAAAACGGGCAAAAGCGGTATCGCTTTTAACCAAGAATTTGCCGATTATAAGTTACGTAGTAACGTATCGGGTAAAATTGATATTGACGTTAAAGCACATGTTGACCGCAAAGCAATGCGCTTTATGGGCGATGCTGCTGCATATTCTTATATTTCGATGACTCAAGCAATTGAAGACTCAGGTTTGTCTGACGACCAGGTATCAAATGAGCGCACGGGTATTATTGTTGGTTCTGGTGGTGGTTCGTCGAAATGGCAGGTAGAAGCTGCTGATATTTTACGTGAAAAAGGCGTAAAACGTGTAGGGCCTTATATGGTGCCACGCACTATGGCGAGCACTACATCGGCTTGTTTAGCTACACCCTTTAAAATTAAAGGTGTTAACTATTCAATTAGCTCTGCATGTGCAACATCTGCACATTGTATTGGTAATGCAGTAGAACAAATTCAATTAGGTAAGCAAGATGTTGTTTTTGCTGGTGGCGGTGAAGAACTGCACTGGACATTGGCAATGGAATTTGACGCTATGGGCGCCCTTTCTACTAAGTACAACGAAACACCAGAAAAAGCATCTCGTACATACGATGCAAATCGCGATGGTTTTGTTATATCTGGCGGCGGCGGTATTGTTGTAGTTGAAGAGCTTGAACATGCACTTGCACGTGGCGCGCATATTTACGCTGAAATTGTTGGCTACGGTGCAACATCAGATGGCTACGACATGGTTGCTCCATCTGGCGAAGGTGCAGCACGTTGTATGCGCCAAGCTATGCAAGATGTAGATAGCATTGATTACCTAAATACGCACGGCACATCAACGCCTGTAGGCGATGTTAAAGAGCTAGGTGCGATTCAAGAAGTGTTTGGTGGTAAGTCACCAATGATCAGCGCAACTAAAGCAATGACGGGTCATGCCCTAGGTGCTGCAGGTGTTCACGAAGCTATCTTCTCATTATTGATGCTAGAGCACAGCTTTGTAGCGCCTTCAATTAATATTGATGAGCTAGATGAGCAAGCGACAGGTTTAGATATTATTACTGAGCGTCGTGACGTTGAGTTAAATACTGTAATGTCTAATAGCTTTGGCTTTGGTGGCACAAACGCGACTTTAGTTATGAGTAAGTACAAAGGTTAATTTGAGCTTATAAGCCCTATATGCAAACGCATAACTGGGCTAAATAGTCCAAAACAAAAAAGGAAAGCCGAGGCTTTCCTTTTTTATTATCGAAAGTTTAATTAACCTTCGTTATGTTCTTGACGCGCTTGCTCAATTTCGTCTGCAATTTCTTGCGCTTTTTGCTTAGTTTTTTCAGTTAACTCGCCAGCAGCTTCTTTGCTTTTAATCCATGCGTCAACCGCAATCTCTTTGCCGTCGTCGTACATGTCTAAGCCCATTGCTTTACTTTGCTCTAATAGCTCGTTTAAAGACTCGTCATTTTTAAGATCGTTAGTTGTCTCTTTAACGTCGTTCCATGCATCACCAAGCTTTTCTTGCATTTGTGCGCTTTTATCTTTTGCATCTTCTTTAACTTCGTTGGCATCTTCACAACCAGTTAATGTAATTAAAGTGCCTAATAAAGCTAAACCTGCTAATTTATTCATGTGCTATCTCCTTTAGAGACTGATAATTAATTCGAGGCAGACTATACAACAATGAAAATGAACGCCCCCGTAACAAAACGATTAAATTTTAAATTAATGAATGAGCATGATTGGCCTCAATTATTTGAACTCGACCAAGACCCAGCTGTAATGCAGTATTTAACACGAGGTGAACCTACCTCTTTAGAGCAAATAAAAAATGAGGGAGTGCCTCGTATGCTCGCATATCGAAATGAGCTTAAAGGCTGGGGGCTGTGGAGTATCACTATAAAGCAAACCAATACATTTATAGGTTGGGTATTAATAAGGCCTATGTGCTTTTTTACTGATGCACCAAACTACAGTGATATTGAAATAGGCTGGCGCTTTAAGCAAGCAAGTTGGGGGCATGGTTATGCAACCGAGGCGGCTTTAGCATTATGTGATGAACTTATAAAGCAAGATGACGTTAAGGCGATAAGTGCAACGGCACTAAAAGATAATACGGCCTCTATAAATATAATGAAAAAGCTAGGTCTGCAATTTATAAAAAATTATACACATACAGACGAGCAAGGCGACTTACCTGCGGTGCTTTATTCAAAAAGTGTTTAAAGATGATTAAATATCAACAGTATAAAGATTGACCTGTCCTTAAGTGACGTGCATTAATAAGAATGCGTAACTAAAAAATAATAAATTAAGGATGTTGTATGGGATTGCTTTTTTCACCACGTAAATTAATTGTCAAAAGTGTGCTGGTTTTACAGTTCGCTGCTTTTAGTGTTTTAGCGCAGCCTTTATCGCAAAGCGCGGTAGCAATGCCTGACTCGTTCAGTGCCGATGCTGCTAAAAGTATATTAGAGCAAGGCGGTAATGCTGTTGATGCGGCTATTACGGCACAATTTGTACTTGCAGTAACGCTTCCTGAAGCCGGCAATATTGGCGGCGGGGGGTTTATGCTTATTCAAAAAGATGGCAAGGGCGATTTTATAGATTATCGCGAAACAGCGCCAACAGCGGCTCATCGTGATATGTATTTAGATGAGCAAGGTAATGTTATTGCAAACAAATCAATATATGGTATTCATGCAAGCGGTGTACCTGGCAGTGTAGCGGGCATGTGGCTTGCCCATAAAAAACATGGCACTTTAAAGTGGGAAGAATTAGTACAACCAGCGGTAACGTTGGCTGAGCAAGGGTTTGTAGTTCCGCCTAAGTTAGCAAAAGGTGTGAGCAATTATATAGCCCACCTAAAAGAGCAAAAAATAAATGTAAACTTCGAAAAATACTTTGCTGATGTAAAAGCTAATAAAGTATTTAAGCAACCCGAGTTAGCGGCGACGCTAAAGCGTATCCGTGATAACGGCCAAGATGGGTTTTATAAAGGCGAAACTGCAAATATTATTGCTAAATTTATGCACCAACATGGCGGTATAATTAATCAAGATGATTTAAAAGGTTACACCGCTAAATCACGTACACCTATTAAAGCGAGTTGGAATGGTTATGAAGTACTTACTTCGCCACCGCCGAGTTCAGGTGGTATTGCTATTTTACAGTGGCTTAAAATGTATGAGTTACAAAAACCAGATGCGGGCTTAGCGCATAACTCTACTCAGTATGTACACTTACTTTCTGAAATAGGTAAACGTGTATTTGCAGATAGGGCGGAGTATTTAGGCGATCCTGATTTTTTTGATGTACCAGTCAACGCATTAACTAATATTAACTACCTCAAAGAGCGCAGTAATGGCATTTCGTTAACCGCTATCTCGACTACCGAAAATATTAAGCCGGGCCTTAAAGAAAGTGAGCAAACTACACACTTTTCAATCGTTGATAAAATGGGTAACGCTGTCGCAAATACCACCACAATAAACTTAGGCTTTGGTAGCGGTGTAGTTGTTGAAGGTGCAGGGTTTATTTTAAATGATGAAATGGACGATTTTAGTGCCAAACCAGGCGTTATGAATGTGTTTGGTGCAATAGGCGGTAAAGCTAACGAAATACAGCCGCACAAGCGTATGCTTAGCTCTATGACGCCTACAATACTCCTTAAAGACAACACCGTTAAAATGGTGACAGGCTCGCCAGGTGGCACAACAATTATTAGCTCTGTGTACGAATCTATCTTAAATGCGGTAGAGTTTGATATGACTGCAGAGCAGGTTGTAAATAGCCCTCGTTTTCATCATCAACTGTGGCCTAAAAATATAATTAGAACACACATAGGTTTAACCGATAGCGTAAAAGCAGAACTTACAAAAATGGGCTACACCATAGATGAGAATCACTTTGGTGACTTACACGTTATTATTAATAAAGAGGGCCAATTAGATGCCGCTTCTGAAGCATCAGGACGTGGTAAATCAATTGTTTTTTAAATAAAAAAAACACCGCGTTAAGAGCGCGGTGTTTTAAACAATATAAAATTATTGAGTATCAATTAAATCTTCAACACCCACTATTAGCCATGGAGCATCGTCTGAAATTAGACGCTCTAAGTGCCAAATTTCTAAAATAGGCTCTTCTTTTTTATCGCCTAAATCACGGTACTTACCTTTAAAGCGAACACTAACCTGCCACGATTGCGCGTTTGTATCTGCGCGCACAAGTTCGGCATCAATAAACATCACTTCTGTTTCTACGCTTTGTATAGCTTCACGTTCAGCTTTAAACTCGGCAACAAGTGCAGGGCTTAAGTATTCAGCCATTGTGGAGTAATCGGCATTGTTCCATGCAGTTTGTAGTGTGTGGTAATGACTACGGGCGCCTTGCAAAAAGCCATTAACGTCAAAGTTAGGTGGTAAATTAAAAGGCACACTTTCACCTTGTGGGGCGCTGCTTGCAAAGCCTGTACTTGTTGGTTGCTCGATAGGTGCTTGTTTAAAAGCATTTTGCTGAGCACTTGTACTTGCACTGGCAAGTTGTGGGGCACGATTAGTACGTAAAAAGCCCGTTACTAGCTTAAATAAAATAAAGAGTCCGCCAGCTAATAAAATAATTTCTAATAGCTGAAAACCTTCAAAATCGTCGCCTAACATTGCTGCAATTAAGCCACCCGCTAAAAGCCCTCCAAAAACGCCTGCCATAATGCCTTTTTTATTTGATGTGGCTTTAGGTGTGGCTTTAGGTGTAGCGTTAGGTGTTGTTGTATCTGTTTGTTGTTTTTGCGCTGTTTGTTGTGTTGCAGGTGTCTGTCCGCGTTTACTACTGCCAAATTTTTTACGTGCGTGTGCATCAAAACTGGCAGTACATAATAATGCCAATAATGAAAAAATAACGATGATGTTCTTCATGAAATTCCCTAATTAAAATCGAGCCGCGATTATAATTTACTTTCTTTAGAAATTTAATTAATTACTTTAAAAATCAGAGGTTTTGGGGAGTGAAGAAACGCTTTGTTGGTGAGTATATAATCAAAAAACCGCTCAGTAGAAACTAAGCGGTAAATTTGTCTATTTTAAAGCCAACGAATTGCGCCAGTAACGCGTTCATTGTATGTATCTAGAGGTGCCCCAAGACTTGCCACTAAAATAGTATCAGCTTGTGAGCCACGATTAATGTGACCTTCAAAGCGCTCATCGCGGAAGTTGTCATCCCCAAAACCGAATGATTTATTTTCAGAAGGCACTATAAATACCGTCATTGGACCAAAATCAGACTCAAATATTAAATGCAGTCCTTTTTCGCCTTTAAAATCACAAAACATGGCATAAGTTACAGCGCCAGGAAGCTCATCAAGGTGACCACCTAATACTGCAAGCTTGTCGTTAACGCTTTGTAGGCTAATGGGCTCTTTTTTATCAAGCGCATTAATTTCGTAGTACACATGGGCAAGCGCATGCTCACCTGCTTCGTGTGCAATATTTTGCTCTGTACTAAAAAAGAAGGCACTAATCGCCACTACAAAAGACGCTGCTAACGCAAGATGTACACGATCAAACTTAAAACGCGATCGAGCATCAACCACGTTTTTACCAGTTGCTTGTTCTTCTTGGAGTGCTTTTTCTTTTAACGATGTGTTTAAAAGAATGCGGTCTGCAAGATTTTCAGGCACAGGTATATCTAAAGAATCTCGAATGAATTTATCAAAACCTTTCATATCGTTAATAAAACTTTGTCGCTCTGGGTTATTGTCAGCAAACTCCATAAGCTCCTTGTCAATGTCGTTTGGCTGCGCAATAGTGCGGCGACGAAACTCAAGTTCATCCATTATTTTGATGCCCCTTTAAGTTGTTCATCATCACGGCTTAAAGCCTCTTTAAGTTGATTTCTGGCACGGTATAAACGAGTCATTACCGTGTTTTTATTTAAATTAAGTATGCCTGCAATTTCTTCACCAGAGCAGCCCATTACAACTTGCAGTAATAATGGCTCTCGGTATTCATCAGATAGCAGTGCAATCTGGCGTTGAATTACCGTTTGTTCCATTTCATCGTCTAATGAATGGCTGGTTTCATCAACAAGCGTATCGTTTTCTACGTCGCTGCAATCAAACTGTTTACGTTCAAATCGGCGTGCGTTTTCTCTTCGTAATATAGTAAGCAGCCAAGGTTTAGCTGCCTTTTGATCAAGTAAAGAGTCGAGTGAACGCCATGCGCGTAAAAACGTTTCCTGTACTAAATCATCTGCTATGTGCGGATCACGGCATAACCAATAAGCAAAGCGATAAAGCTCTTTATTGTAAACGTGGACCAAGGCTTCATAACGCTTTTGTTTCTCTGCCATATCGATTAAGACCTGATTGTTTGATTTTTTCTTTCCAAGCATAAGCACTTTTTTAATTAAAAATTATTAGTTATTGCAAAAAAAGACCTAAGGTTCGTAGTTATTAATCATAAAGGTCTTTTAATACAGCTTGTTGCGACTTTGATGCCTGAGTTTGATAGTTCTCAAGAATTTTAATAATAGCATTAAGATCCGTGTTTGCGCCTTTATTACTGTAAAGTTGTGCCTGCAATTGGCTAATGAGACCATTAAGCTCGCTGCTGTTTACGCGGATGCAAAGCTCATCAATCGCGCCAACATTTTTATGGGTCACCTTTACAGAAAAGTTATTTAATGCGGTGTAAAAGGCTTTCACATCGTGTGTTTTGGCTAATGCTTTAAGCTCATTTAAGCTTGGCTGAGAAGTACCACGGGTATTTAGCTGTAATTTTTCAGTCGTATTTTTAGTAGAACGGCTTATTAAGTAAAAAATTACAGTAGCAATCCATAAAATATACCCTAAAGCGGCAACAACTATTAACCAAAGAGGAGTATCACTTTTAGTTTCAATAGGTTGTGTACCAGTTGCTTCATTCGAAATATTTTCAAGAGTAGGTGAATTATTTGTGCTGGGTTGTGGGTTTGCTATGGCTGTATTAGGCGCGGTAGTACTTGGCGTTACTGTAATAGTACGCTTTGGTAATGTAGCTACGCTAATACGGTTCATTTTAGTATTAAACCAAGGCAGCTTTATTTCAGGTAAAGTGTAAGTACCTGGCTTTTGCGGCAGTAATGCATACGATGCAGTTTGCTGCGATACAACTCGCCCGTCACGTACTGCATTGTTATTTTCTTTTTTATCTGGGTAGCTGCGTATGCCATCAATGGTAGGCATAGAGATTTCAGGTAATTGCTCTTTTGTAACCCCAAGCGCGGTAAGCGTAATAGTACGTGTTATAGGTGTACCTACTTCTACGGTGTTGTCATTAGGTTGCCATTCTTCATCAAGATTAACCAGCTCGCTTGGTAACCATGCGCCCTTGTAATCACCCGGAATTGGTTTTATTTCTATTTGCTGATCGTCGCCAAGAGCTGACACTTCTAACTGACGATAATTTTGTTGTACACGTCCTTGAAAAGCGGGGCCTGCAATAGTATACGCACCACTTTTTTGTGGCTGAATCAAATACTCGCGAGTAATAACAAGGTAGCGTTTACCATCAACAAGCTCATAGCTCTCAGTTTGCTTACCTAATTGGGTTAGTTGAGCATCTTCCATACTTGGTGTGCTTAAGCTGCCATCAAGCAGTTCTTTGGCAAGGTAAAGCTTAATAGTGTAAACACCGGCTTCTTGGACAAATAGTGAATTACTTGAGAGCGACGTTTTTAAAAATATTTCGTTATTTTTATCTGCATCAACTGAGCGTTTTGCCACTTTTAATTTAATAGGCTGTGAGGTTAACCCTGCAACGTTAAATGCAGGAATTGTGTAATTGCCCTCTGCACGGGTCATTAATTTAACTGACCACGTGGTTTGTTTATTAATGCTGCCATTAATAATGTTGGTACGAGAGCTTAAGCTAGTAGGCCCTACAACAAAGTCTTTTAACAGCGATGAGGTGTCTGGTTGCTCGCCTTTAACTGTATCGTCCACCGATATATTAAGCATAAAAAATTCACCCGCTAAAACAGGGTTTTTATCTACGCTGGCTTCTAATTTGGTGGCAGCCCACGAAGGCATCGCACTTAATAGCAATAAACAGCAAAATAATCGCATTACCATGATTTTTCGACTCCTGTAGGGCGACGTTTATATTGTCTTTTTTGGGCTTCTAATTGCATTTTATTCCGTAATAAAATAGCCGGATCGTCCGGGACTTTTCTCAGTAGTTGATTAAGCTGTTGTGCTTTTTCTTTTTCTTCATTAGTGAGCTCATTTGCTTGGGCTTGCATGGCTTGTTGCTGAGCATTTTGTTTTTGCTCATCAGTGGCAGGTTGCTCATTCATTGCTTGTGGCTTACTTTGTTGCTGCTCGTCTTCTTTAGGCTGGTCAGCGTCTTTATTTTTCCCTTGCTCACTTTGTGGCTGAGCTTGCATATCAGGTTCATTTTGCTTGTCTGATTGCTCGCCTGGCTCACCTTGTTGATCTTTTGATTGTTCAGACTCTTTATCTGATTCTTTATCTGATTCTTTATCAGATTTTTCATCGCTTTGGTTTTGACTCTCGTTTTCGCCTTTTTCAGAATCGCTTTTATCACCATTTTGTTGCTGATCCTGTTTTGACTCATCAGAATTTTGCCCTTGGTTTTGCTCATCTTTTTTCTGGCTATCATCTTGGTCTTGAGAGTCGTCGCCGTCGCTTTGCTTATCTTGCTGGTTTTGTTGCTCTTGTTGATTTAGTAATTGTTCAACTAAAGCTTGGTTATCAGCGGCTTGTGTAAAGTCGTCTTGTAAGGTTTGGGCTTGTTTGTAAGCTTCAATTGCTTCCTCAAGCTTGCCAGCTTTGGCGAGAGCATTACCGTAGTTGTATAAACCGCTAGCCGACTTATCACTACTAAACTCACTAAGTGCAGCATCAAAATTACCTTGCTGGTAAAGCGCAGCGCCTTTTAACTCACTCGATTGAGCCTGTGTTGCTGCATCGTATTCTTTATTATTGTAAGCCTCTAATGCACGCTGATCTGCATTTTGCAAAAGAGTGGGGAGCTCTACGGCATACGCATTTTGCTGCGGTAAAAAGCCAAAAGCTAAAAATGCGCCTAACAAGGCAGCGCGTCTAAATAAATACAAGCCAAATGGCAGTAATAATAAGAGTCCGTATATACCGGCATCTATTCGCCAAAGCGCATGGCTTTGTTTTTCGTCTTTCAATAATTCACTCTGTGCATTTGGAGCAAACGTATCTATGTCGTTATTGCTAGGTTGGTAACTAGCAAATTTACCACCACTGCTCGATGCTAAATTTTTAAGCTGACTGGCATTAAGTGTAGGTACTACAATTTGGCCGTATCTGTCTTTCAAAAAACCACCTTCAGGTAACTTAATTGGAGCGCCTTGAGCTGTGCCTACGCCATATATATTTAATCTATATTGGGTGTTACTGGTAAAGCTACTTACGTCGCTTTGTTCTTGTTGGTCAATACCGTCGGTCACTAAAATAATGTCGCCATCAATATAACCCGCTTGCGTTAATAGCTCTTTGGCCATATCAAGACCGGCTAAAACGTTTGAGCCTTTGTCTGGCATTATTTCAGGGCTTAAGCTTGGAATTAAATTACTAAGTGTTGTGGCGTCATTTGTTAGCGGCGATATTATGTAGGCCGTGCCTGCGTAAGCTACAAGCGCGGTATCACCTTCTTTAAACAGCTCAATCATATCAAGCGCTTTAAAGCGTGATTGCATTAAACGATTTGGTAAAATATCGGTGCTGTACATTGAGTACGACATATCCATAACAATTACACGGGCACTTTTACTTTGAAATACAGGAACTTGTTTTTTCTCAAAGCTAGGCCCTGCACTAAATAAAATGCCAAGGCTGCAAAACAAAGCAACTAACCAAAGTGGCTGGCTGGCTTTAGTGTTTGCTTCGCTCATTATAAATTGTGCTAAATGCGGTGCAATTAGCTGCTCACTAGTCGTTTTTTTATGCTTAATTAAGGCGACAAAAAATAATGCCACAGCAGGTATGAGTAACCATAAAAGAGCAGGGCGAATAAATTCAAAATCCATTAGTTTGGCTCCTTTAATGCACGCATTGTACTAAGCATTACTTTTAAGCTAATAAGTAAAATGGCAATAAGTAACGGGTAGTAAAATAATGAACTTTGTGGGCGAAATGTTTGTTCATCAGCGCTAATAGGTTCAAGTTTATCAAGCTCTGCGTAAATTTGTTGAAGGCCTGCTACATCTTTAGCTCTAAAGTATAACCCGCCAGTTTGCTCGGCAATCTTTTTAAGTAAGCTTTCATCTAAATTACTGCCACTAGAGCCACCCATATTAAAGAGGCTAAAGCCGCGCGGATTATCTGAGCCAACACCAATGGTGTACACTTTAATCCCTTCTTCGCGAGCTAGCAGTAGTGCATCTTCTGGATTTAGATTGCCTGCGGTATTTTGTCCGTCGGTTAATAGCACCACAATACGGTTACTTTCATCTTTATTGGCAAAGCGTTTTACCGAAAGACCCAATGCATCACCAATGGCTGTTGCGCGTCCCACTAAACCAATTTGCGCTTCACTGAGCATTTTACTTACTGTTTTAACGTCGCGCGTGAGCGGGGTTTGTAAAAACGCGGTGTCGCCAAATAATATCAGCCCAAGCCTGTCGCCTTGACGTTGCTCTATAAAATCACTGAGTACAGCTTTTACCATGGTAAGGCGGTCAACATATTGGCCATTATAAGCCATGTCTTGTTCGGTCATCGAGCCTGATAAATCGACCGCTAACATTATATCGCGTCCTTCATTTGGTAATGAGATTGGCTCATCTAACCATGTTGGATTGGCAGCGGCAGTAACAAGTAATAACCAAATTATCCACTCGAAAGGGTTTAAACGTCGTGCGTGTGGCTCAATGCTTTGACTGGTTAAATTGTGCTTTGCAAAACTGGGTATACGTAAACGCGTACTGGCATTACTTACAGCGGGTTTTAATAGTAAAAGTAATAAAGGCAAGGGTAGTAATAAAAATAACCATGGCCAGCTAAATTCAAACATTTACTGACTCCTTTATTTTAAATTGCTTAATACCTTGGCGAAATTTTTCGCACAGTGTTGTATCTTTTTGGCTGGGGTTATACAAGCTTAGTATTTCTTGTTCTGTAAAGCTTAAACCGGTGAGTGTATTAAGTGTTGCGCACCATTTAGAGGTAGATTGCGCAGCAAGTCGCTTGTCGTAATATTCAATCACTAAACGTTTTAAAATAATATGCAGTTGCTGAGGGTTTTGCTCACTTTGACTCAATTGTATTGCGTAGCGTTTAGGCTTTTTAAATTTATGTTTTTTATAAAATATATAAATAGCTGCGCACAGTGCTAAAAACAGCAGTGCAATAATAACCCACCAAGCAGGGGCGAGTGGCCACCAATTAACTTGGCTTGGCGCTATTATATCGTGCAGGCCATCGAGTGGATTGGTTTGCATGGTTATTTTCTCACTAATTGCAGCTCAAGCGATGTTGCTGCATTGAATGATATTAAATTAAGACCCGATTTAGTTAGGCGATTAAAGCGTGCGCTAAATGCTTGCTCAGCATTTTTAGCAAAACGTTCTCTAAAGCTGTTATCCATTAATGGTAGGGCAAAGTCTTGACCATTTGCATTAACAGTAACGGCTTGCTTAAACGCAGGTAACTGATGCTCAAACGGATCGCTTATGTGGCAACCAATGAGCTCGCAGTGGCGGCTTAATATTTCGAGTTGCTTAAAGCTGGCATCATCCAGAGCATTAAAATCAGACACTAAATACACTAAGCTGCCTGGTTTTGCTAAATGATTAAGGCGCTTTAGGTTATCGCTAAAGTTGTTAGGGGCTGTTTTATCAATATTGTTGAGCGCTTGCTGGTGGTTGTCACATAAATTATGACAAAGCTTAAGCACGGCTTTTTCACGGGCGCTGGGTTTTAGCTCTAAATGCGAGTGCTGATTAAACACAATACCGCCAATTCTATCGCCGCGCTGACACGCCGACCATGCAACAAGAGCGCTTATATGCGCAGCTTGCACCGACTTTAACAGTAACTTTGAGCCAAACAGCATTGAGTTAGAAAAATCAGTAAATACAAATACAGGACGCTCTTTTTCTTCTTGAAAGAGCTTTGTGTGAGTCTCGCCGGTACGCGCAGTAACTCGCCAATCAATAGAGCGAATATCGTCACCTTGCTGATAATGTCGCACTTCGGCAAATTCCATTCCTCGGCCTTTGTGCGGTGCAAGGTATTGTCCTGTTAAGGTATTTTTTATTTTTACCTTAGGGGCAAGTTCAAGCAATTGCGCTTTGGCTTTGTAATACATCAGCTCTTTGAGTGCTAAATTAACACCGTGGCTATGGCTCTGTTTGAGCCATGCTTGGGTTTCTAATTGTTTTTGCATAACTTATGGTACGGCTACAAGTTCAACTATACGGCTTATTACTTGATCTTTAGTAATGCCATCGGCTTGGGCTTCGTAACTTAAAATAATGCGATGACGCAGTACGTTATGCACAACAGCTTGAATATCATCAGGAGCTACAAAGTCACGGCCTTGAAGCCATGCATGAGCACGAGCACATTTATCAAGTGCTATTGTTGCACGCGGACTTGCACCAAACTCAATCCAGCTACCTAGTTGCGCATCTAATTTAGCGCCTTCACGGGTGGCAATAATAAGTTGTACTAAATATTGCTCAAGCGGCTCTGCTAAATAAAGGCCTAATATTTCTTTACGAGCTGCAAATAAATCGCTTTGACTAATTTTTTGCATTACTGGTTGTTGCTCGTTAAGCGCTTCGCCACGTGTTAAACGTAGTATATCAAGCTCATGCTCTGCGCCAGGGTAGCCAATACTTAGGTGCAGTAAAAAGCGATCCAGCTGGGCTTCTGGTAACGGGTAAGTCCCTTCTTGCTCTAGCGGGTTTTGCGTTGCCATAACTAAAAACAGTTCGCTAAGCGGATAGGTATTTTTACCCACGGTAACTTGTCGCTCTGCCATGGCTTCTAATAGTGCTGATTGTACTTTGGCTGGTGCACGATTAATTTCGTCAGCTAAAATTAGGTTGTGAAAAAGAGGGCCTTTTTCAAATACAAACTCGCTAGTTTGTTGGCGGTAAATATCGGTACCTGTTACATCAGCTGGTAATAAATCTGGCGTAAACTGTACGCGCTGAAATGAGCCTTCAATGCCTTTAGCAAGTGCATTAACTGCACGTGTTTTTGCAAGCCCAGGAGGGCCTTCTACTAATAAGTGACCATCAGCTAAAATAGCAATAAGTAGCGCTTGAGTAAGCTCTGGCTGGCCAATGATTTGTGTATCTAAGTACGTTTTTAATTGTGAAAATGCGTTAGCTGCCATAATAAGTGGACTGTCCTCGTCAGCTGGGTTTGTACCTAATAGTGTTAGGTGATAAATACTGACCTATTTATAAGGTTTATAATTGGGTAACTCAAGAGTTAGACTGTATTTTTTAAAATAGTTCGTTATTTTTTAACGAATTTTAGCGTACCACAAAACTTTGTAAATGCGTCTAAAAAAGCCTATTGTGATAGTCGTAATTAAACACTGTTTATATAAATTTGTGTTTATCTATTGGCTTTAGGGCACGGGTTGTTTAGAATCGAGGAAAACAAACAGGTCAGACCTGTCAGCGGGAGAGCATAAATGTCTGAGCAAAACATACTAAAAACACCAAAGGGCGACCGTATTGCCATCGTTAGCGGCTTACGTACACCTTTTGCAAAACAAGCAACAGCGTTTCACCATGTACCTGCACTTGATATGGGGAAATTGGTGGTTAACGAAATGCTTGAACGATTAAATTTCAATAAGTCAGAAATTGATCAACTTGTATTTGGTCAAGTAGTACAAATGCCAGAAGCGCCAAATATTGCACGTGAAATTGTATTGGGCACAGGTATGCCTGTATCGGTTGATGCATATTCTGTATCGCGCGCATGTGCTACCAGCTTTCAGGCTATTGCTAATGTAGCTGAGTCTATTATGGCGGGATCTGTAAGTGTAGGTATTGCAGGTGGCGCAGATTCGTCATCAGTATTGCCAATTGGTGTAAGTAAAAAGCTAGCAGGCAGCTTAGTTGATTTAAATAAAGCGCGTACGCTTGGTCAACGTTTAAAAATATTTTCAAAACTGCGTTTAAAAGACTTATTACCAGTGCCTCCTGCAGTTGCAGAGTACTCAACAGGCCTTTCAATGGGGCAAACTGCTGAGCAAATGGCTAAAACACACAATATTAGCCGTGAAGATCAAGATGCGTTAGCGCATCGTTCTCACTCACTTGCAACGCAAGCATGGGCTGATGGTAAGTTAAAAGATGAAGTAATGACGGCGCATTTACCGCCATATAAAAGCTTTATTTCAGAAGACAACAACATTCGTAAAAACTCAACGGTTGAAGGCTACGCCAAGCTTAAACCTGTTTTTGACCGTCAGCACGGTACTGTTACCGCTGCAAATGCAACACCATTAACTGATGGTGCAGCGGCCGTACTTATGATGAGCGAAAGCAAAGCAAAAGCACTTGGCTATGAAATACTAGGTTACGTACGTAGCTTTGCATTTTCGGCAATTGGCGTAGAAAAAGACATGTTAATGGGCCCAGCTCATTCAACGCCTATTGCACTAGATAGAGCGGGTATTACGCTTGCTGATTTAGATTTAATTGAAATGCACGAAGCGTTTGCATCGCAAACACTTGCCAATATGAAAATGTTTGCCTCAGACAAATTTGCACAAGAGCATTTAGGTCGCAGCAAAGCAATTGGCGAAATTAACATGGATAAGTTTAACGTTAACGGCGGCTCTTTAGCATATGGTCACCCATTTGCAGCAACAGGTGCACGCTTAATTACGCAAAGCTTACACGAGCTTAAACGTCGTGGTGGCGGTTTGGCATTAACAACAGCGTGTGCTGCTGGTGGTTTAGGTGCAGCCTTTGTATTGGAGAGCGCGTAATGACTGATTCAGTATTTAATTTAGCGGTAGATGAAAACAAAATTGCCGTAGTAACGATTGATGTGCCAGGGGAGAAAATGAATACCCTGCGCAGTAGTTTTGCCGATGACTTAAAAGCATTATTAGAAGACGCTAAGTCGCAAAATGTAAAAGGCATGGTATTTATAAGCGGAAAAACCGATAACTTTATCGCGGGCGCCGATGTAAAAATGCTTGATAGCGTTCAAAAGCGTGATGATGCTTTAGCTATTAGCGAACTATGCCATCAGGCATTTTTTGATATGACAAAACTGCCATACACAACAGTAAGTGCGATTCATGGCGCTGCATTAGGTGGTGGTTTAGAGTTTGCTTTAGCGTGTGACTACCGTGTTGGTACCGACAGCGATTTAACAAAAATTGGCTTACCAGAAGTGCAACTTGGTTTACTACCAGGTGGCGGCGGTACGCAGCGCTTAACTAAAATTGTTGGTATTCAAAAAGCACTTGAGTGGATGCTAACAGGTAAACAAATTCGCCCTAAGCAAGCTAAAAAAGCAGGCGTGCTTGATGACTGTGTACCACACAGTGTGCTGCTAAAAGTTGCAAAAGAATTTGCGACTAAGAAAAAGCCACAAGCAAAAGAGCCAAAGCTCGACAATATTAGTAAATTACTAGAGTCAAACCCGTTTGGCCGTAACTTTATCTTTAAAAAAGCTAAAGAAAACGTACTTAAAAAAACGGGCGGGCACTACCCAGCACCACTCGCTATTATTAAAGCTGTGCGTGCTAGTGTAGAGCTTGATGAGCTAAAAGCGTATAAAACAGAAGCTGAAAGCTTTGCAACACTTGTAATGAGTGACGAATCGAAAGCGCTTCGCGGTATTTTCTTTGCAACCACTGAAATGAAAAAAGAGTGGCGCAATGATGACGCACCAGCAATTAGCAAAACCGCTGTTTTAGGTGGTGGACTAATGGGCGCTGGCATTGCGCACGTAAGTGCTGTTAAAGCTAAAGTGCCGGTACGTATTAAAGATGTAGCAGAGCAGGGCATTAGTAATGCAATGAGCTACACCTACAAAATTTTAGACAAGCGCCTTAAGCGCCGTATTATGTCTAAAGCTGATATGCAGTTAACAATGAACCGTATTACAGGTACAACAGACTACAGCGGCTTTAAACACATTGATTTAGTAATAGAAGCTGTGTTTGAAGATCTTGCGCTTAAGCAAGGTATGGTTGCCGACGTAGAGCAGCAATGCCAAGAAAATACAATTTTTGCTAGTAACACGTCATCATTACCAATTTCGCAAATTGCAGCGCAGGCAGCACGTCCTGAAAATGTAATTGGCTTACATTACTTTTCACCAGTAGAAAAAATGCCATTAGTGGAAATTATTCCACACGAAGGTACATCTAAAGAGACTATTGCTCGCGTTGTTAACTTTGCACGTAAGCAAGGCAAAACGCCAATTGTTGTAAAAGACATGGCCGGTTTTTACGTAAACCGTATTTTAGCGCCTTACTTAAACGAAGCTGCTAATTTAATGCTTGCGGGTGAGCCAATTGAAAAGATTGATGCAGCCCTAGTTGAGTTTGGCTTTCCGGTAGGACCGCTGGCTCTACTTGATGAAGTAGGGATTGATATTGGCTCTAAAATTACTCCAATTCTTGAAAAAGAATTAGGTGAGCGTTTTAAAGGCCCTGATGCATTTATGCGTATGATTGATTCAAAACGCCTTGGCCGTAAGTCCGGTCGTGGTTTTTATGAATACGACAAAAAAGGCAAAAAGGTTGATGAGTCAGTTTACGAACTATTGGGTGTTACCCCAGCTCCACGTTTAAACAAAAGCGAAATTGCTAAGCGATGTGTATCTAAAATGCTTAACGAAGCAGTACGCTGTTTAGATGATGGCATTATTGCAAGCCCTCGTGATGGCGACATTGGTGCAATATTTGGTATTGGTTTCCCACCATTTTTAGGTGGCCCGTTTAGCTATATGGATAAATTAGGCGCAAGTAAAATAAGCTCTGATATGTCTACACTAGCTAACAGCGATGCTAACTTTGCTCCATGTGAGTCACTGGTAACAATGGCAAGCTCTGGTACTACTTTTTATAATGCAGCAACTGTTGAGGTTGTAGCTCCTGAAGTACAAAGCACTGAGCCACAAGAGCAAAGTGTCACTGAGCCTGAAGTTACTAAAGAGATTGAAACAAAAGAATAAAGTTTCTACTGTTTATAAAAACCGCATTTAGATGCGGTTTTTTTATGATTTTTAATATTTAAATGAGGAGCTTAATGACATTATTTACACAAAGATTGAGCATGTACCAAATGGAAGAATCTGATTGGCCTCTTTTTCTAGCGCTTCATCGCGATCCTCAAGTCCTTAAGTATTGTTTTGATATGCCAATGGAGTCACTGATAAGAAACCGCTTTGAGATACGCTTACCTCAGTGGAATACTAAATCACGCCACCCACTGTGCTTACTCATTATTAATAATAAAACAAAACAACCAGTGGGTGTTACAGGCTTTGCCTATGACGGAGAAACCGCAGAGCTTGGTTATTTATTATTGCCAGAGTATTTTAATAAAGGCTACGCGACAGAGTCTTTAAGAGCTGTGATTGATTGGGCTTGGAAAGAATGTGGTATTAGGCAGTTTAAAGCTGTCGTAACGCGTGGCAATATTGGTTCTGTAAAGGTGCTTAGTAAGTGCGGCTTAACCCATACCGATACACTTTTTAAAGTGCATACAATAGGCGAAAAGTTATACGACGATTTAATTTATACGCTTAAGGTGTAAGGTTTTAATGGGCTAGTAGCCTAGCCCAAAAAGTGCTACAAGTGAAGTGCGATAGCTTTTCGGTCTTTTTCTGGCATGTTTTCTACGACTAAATTAAATGAGTTATCAATCATTCTCTCAATTTCACTTTGTGCAATTGTGCCGTCTAAAATTACTGTGTTCCATAAGCGTTTATTCATATGGTAACCAGGGATCACTGCCGGGAAAGTATCACGCAATGATATTGCTTCATCAGGATCGCATTTTAAGTTAAGCCACCAAATAACCTCACCATCATCATTAGTTTGACCGTCATTGCCAATAGCAAGAGTCGCAAACATTTTATGATTCACTTTATATACATCAACCTCTTGCGCAAATGGTTTTGTAACCTGAACAAGTGGTTTTTTAACTAAATACTCATGTACTTTTTTCTGGTCCATGATCCATTCCTTGAAGTCATACTCGGTAAAGCTACCATAGCAGTTTTTTTCACATTTGATTATATGTATTTTAGTATAAATTAAAATTTTACAAGCTAATACAACATGTAGCGTAAAACCAACGTAATTTTAGTTGAACAAAATCCAGTTCGTGGTATGTTTCTGCCAATCAAAAAAATAATAGGAATTCACACATGCCAAAGGCGAGTGATGTTAAAAAAGGTACTGCTATTGACTTCAATGGCCGCGTTTTAGTTGTAAAAGATATTGTGCGCTCTGTGCCGCAAGGTCGTGCTGGTGGTAGTTTATACCGTATGCGTTTATACGATGTGGTAACCGGTGGTAAAGTTGACGAAACATTCAAAGACAGTGACATGCTAACGCTGGCTGATTTAACACGCCGTGAAGTAATGCTATCGTACATTGATGGCGACGAGTATGTGTTCATGGATAATGAAGATTACACGCCTTACAACTTAAACAAAGATGCTATTAGCGAAGAAATTTTGTTTGTTAATGAAGAAACGCAAGGCGTACACGTCATTGTTATTGATGGCGCGCCAGTAGGACTTGATTTACCATCAAGTGTTGAACTTGTTGTTGAAGAAACAGACCCATCTATTAAAGGTGCATCTGCAAGTGCTCGTTCAAAACCTGCACGTATGTCTACTGGCTTAAATATTTCTGTGCCAGAGCATATTTCAACAGGTGACCGTATCCGTATTAATACTGTTGAACACAAATTTATGGGTCGTGCTGAAAAGTAACTTGTAAATTATAATTTTAAAAGCCGAATCTGTGTTTAACAGGTTCGGATTTTTTGTGCGCGGGGATTTGTTGCTTTAAATTTAATCACGTTAGCGTTAGAATAAACGCCGTATTTTTGAGCAATTTTAAGGGGTAGCTTTGTTTATAGTTTTACTAAGCAGTGCATTTATAGCTTTAATGTATTTAGAAACCATTAAAAAAGGCATGCCAATTAAGCGATGGCTGATTTTAGGCGGTTTACTTGGACCTGTAGCCTGGTGCTTGTTTAATCTACATTATCGTCGTGCTTTAGTAAGAAATGTAGGAATAAATGCGTGTATATGGCGCCCTTAATTTATTGACGCCACATTTTTATTTTTTCTAATTAAGCTTGGGGCTGCTTTAGTTTGTTGTTGCTTTAAAAATTCAGTAAATTCACTTTTTGATAGAGGCTTAGAATAGTAATAACCTTGTACTGTTTCGCAATTAAGCTTTTTGAGTATATCAATTTGATGAGCTTGTTCTACACCTTCAGCCACTACATGTAAATCAAGGTTATGTGCAATAGTGACTATTGAGTCGACCATATTACGGCCACGTTCGTTGGTCATGTCATCTATAAATGCTTTATCTACTTTAAGTGTATTAAGCGGAAATTGCTTTAAATACGCTAATGATGAATAACCAGTACCAAAATCATCCATTGCTAAATGAATACCTCGGGCACTTAACGAACGCATAATTGCAATGGCTTCTTTAGGGTCATCCATTACAGTACCTTCTGTTATTTCAAGCTCTAAAAAGTAAGAAGGTAATTCATTTTTTTGCAAAATAACGTCAATACGAGAGGTTAAATCGGGGAGGCTAAATTGCTTTGCTGATAAGTTGACAGCTACTCGGCCGCTAAATAAACCGCTATCTAGCCATTCTTTTACGTCTCTGCAGGCTTTGTTTAATACCACCTCACCAATTTCAATTATTTGGCCCGTTTCCTCGGCTATAGGTATAAAAACTCCCGGACTAATAATGCCTTTTTTGGGTGTAATAAAGCGCACTAATGCTTCCATTCCGGTTAGCTTGCCTGTGCGAATATTCATTTTTGGTTGGTAGTACACTTCAAAATGGTCTTCTTTTAAACCAAAGCGCATGAGGTTTTCAATTTGCAGTCGTTTAACGGCTTGACGGTTCATCGTGTCGTTAAAAAATAGGTAGCTATTACCTTTCTTTTTAGCATGATACATCGCGGTATCTGCATTTTTTAAAAGCAGTTCAGGTGTATTACCGTCTTCAGGGAATAATACAATACCTACACTTGAGGTGATTGCCAGTTCGTGGCCTGCCATTTTAAATGGTGTAGCAATGGCTGCTAAAAACTGTTTAGCCATGCGTGTAATTACATGTATGTCGTTAGTGTCAGACATTACCAGAGCAAACTCATCGCCGCCTAAACGATAAAATACATCATTTTCACGGGTTAGTTTATTTAAGCGCATTGCTAGTTTAGCTAATAAGCTGTCACCTAGCTGATGTCCTAACGAGTCATTTATTTTTTTAAAGTTATCTAAATCGAACACAAGTAAGGCGTGATGCGAATTGAGCTTTACTAGCTTTTGCAAATCAGTAAAAAATAAATTTCGGTTAGGCAGACTGGTTGTGCGATCTCGATTCGATAAGTTATGTAATTGCGATTCTGCTTTTTTACGCTCTGTTAAATCTGAATATACAACGACATAATTAGTTATTTGATTTTGATCGTTTTTAATTTCATCTATCGATATTTCTATCGGCAATAAAATGCGCTCACTATTACGAAGCTTCACTTCTTGTTGAATATGTTCGCGCTCTTTTACTATTTCAATAATTCTGTTTGTGTAGCTTGGCTCATAACCAGATAGGCTAAAATCTTTTCCTAAGTATTGTTCGCGTACGCCACCAAATAAGGTTAAAAAGCTGGGGTTTATATCAACCAGTTTAAAGTTTTTATCATAAATTGCTAAGGCGTCAGTGAGCGACTCAACACATTTTGCAAAAAGGTTTAAGCGCTCTTCAGTTGATTTTAACTGTGATATATCGCGAACGGTACCTGTCATTCTAAGGGGGGATAAGTTGGCGTCTTTTTCAATTATTTTTCCGCGATCGAGCACCCAGTGCCAACGACCAAAAGTATCTTTGATTCGGTAGGTGGCTTCAAAAAAAGCAGACTGCTCTGCAAAGTGCACTTTTAGCAAGTGCTCAACGTTATTAATATCGTGAGGATGGATAAGGCCTTTATTTGGTGGAAACCCCATTAACGTAGTTGAGTCCATTAAATACTTATCGTTAATGCGAATAACTTCGCCTGTTTTTATGTTCCAGTCCCAAAGTGTATCGCCGCTACCTTCTACGGTACTTTTAAGGCGTTTTTCCGAAAGTCGAAGTTGGCGGCGTGAACGTCTAAGTTTGTGGATTACAAATAACAGGTACGGCAAAGCAAGCGATATAATGGCGCTTGCTAGTATAAGTATATTGTCTGAGTTGTAATTAAGTGATGACTCAAAGGCAAAAAGCTCAAATGAGTAAGCAAGTACTACAAGCATGCTTAGTTTTATTATTGTTTTTATCATTTTTTGATTACTTCTAATTTACAAATGATAATTTAAAACAAGCTAAACCTAGAGTCAAAGAGATTGAGAGTAAACGGGCATATTTTGAGATTTACTGACTTTCGCCGAGCTTAAAAGCTCATATCTTGGTCTATTATCATCAAATAGGCTTAGTGCATAAACTTTTACTTCTCTTAGTGTTAGTGCGTTTAGGGCATCTAAAAGTCGCTGCTGCATATGAAATTCATGATCTCTGTTACCAATAGCAAGCCATAACCGTTGTGAGCGCAGGCGCAAGTTTTTATCTTTTTCTGCAATATGAGTACTAAGGCCATGTTTTTGCTGTTGCCAATCGTTTTCATCAAGTGCATCAATGTTATCAAGGTATTTTTTAATAAAGCTGTTATGACGATGCAATAATGTTTTTGCATCAAACTTAGGTGACTGCACATAAAATGCTATTCCAGCACGAGTATTAAAAGGTGCATAACCTGCGCCCACTAAATAACCTAGCTGTTGTGTTGTTCGTAACTCGTTAAAGTAATCTTGATTAATTAAATGATTTAACGCCATCATTTTTACTTTTTCGGCCACGCAATCCATTTGCGCTTGATAGTAAATAACCATTGCATGGTCGCTACAAGGAAGTTCTAACTCGTAGCGAGTTACTTTTTTAATTTCAAAAAGGGGGCGTCTTAAATCTTCAATTATGGCTGCGTTTTTTAGGTGTTCGGCGACCTTTTTTTGAAAGGCTAATGCATCACTTTGCTGCCAGTTACCATGTAAAAATGATTCAACATGTAGTGCTTTAAAAAAGTCTGTTCTGAACTCATTAAATTGCTGAAAACAGGTGTTTTTTAATGCCGATGCAAGCTCCCCAGGTTGAGGGTTCCAAGGCATTATTTTTGCGCCTAAAATACTAAATAACTCACTGACTGGTTTGTTTTGGTTGCTATTGCGCCAATGCCTTACAAGTTGTTTTTTATATTCAGCAAAGCGTTTTGCACAAATTTCTACATTAAATAAAGCATCTATTAATTGATCAACAAGCTCTAACTGACTGGATGAAAGCCCAGCGGTATGTAGAGTTAATCCACCTTGATGCGAGGTTAAGTGGTAGCTAAGTCCTGCAAGTTCTGCAGGATAAAATTGCTCGCCTACGCTATCCATAAATAAATCTGTAAATAAGCGGGTGAGTGCCATATGCTTTACATCTTTTACGGCAAAATCAGAATCCATGGCCAAATAAAAATGACCTTTAGCAACACGAAATGTGTTGTCTTGTTTAAACCAAAAGTCAAAACCGGGTTCTTTTACTAATAACTCGGGTTTCGTTTGTGGTTTTATGACATCAAATAACACCACTTCTTTTGTCAAATAAGGATTAGCGGTAGGCAGCAGCATTTCGCTCAGCGGTTTATTTATCTCGCTAAGTGCATCAAGCCAATTAGGTGAAATATGTTCTACTTTATATGGTGTGTTGTACCATGCGGTTTTATGTTCAGGCTCTACATCTGGATGTATAAGTACGATGCGCATATTATGTGGCGTTAACCACTGCATGGCCATTTCGTGGGTCGCTTTTTTAAAGCCTTCCATTAAATAGTCGCCTTGCACGTAATTTGCTTCGTCGTAATGCTGCATATTAATGCTTAAATTACTGACCCAATCAATCAAGCGTGACTTTTCTTGGTTATCGAATGCTATTTGTAATAGATTTTTTTTATCTTGGTATAAGCGCGGCAATTTTTCGGTGTTATCGTTAATTAAGCAAATGTATTCAAACACCATTTCAATAATGTCTTCGAAGTATTCAATACCTTCATCGGTAAGCGCTAAACTAATATTAAAGTCTTTAAAGTTGCTGCCATTAATACCACCGCCAGCAGAAAGCGCGTTTATCCAGCCTTGCTCTTTTAAAATAGAATAAAGAGAACCCGCGCCTTCATAGCCAAGTAAATGGGCAATAAAACTCACTGTTTTGTGGCGATAAAAGTCGTCAATATTAGGCATAGCAAAACTTATGATAAGTTTTTGCATATGCTTATGCGGCTCAATATGAAGTATTTTTCCTATGTCTTGTTTGCGATAGAGTGGCTCACTGATCTCTGGCTTTTTGAGGTTTTTATTACCCTTAATTGCGCCAAAGTAAGTTTGTGCCCAGCTTTGTAGTGTGTTTAATGTTTCGTTTGCGCAAATAACTAAAGTCATCCACTGAGCTTGGTACTGACTATTAAAAAAGTCGCGAAGCTCATCACTAATACAGCGCTCTCTGTCAGCTAAGGTTTGTAGGTTTCCTACAGAAAATTTAGCAAATGGATGAGCTGGATTTACCGTTTCTTTGTGGGCTTGATAAATACGGCGACCATCGTCTTTTATTTTTAGTTTAAACTCGGCTTCAATTGCGTTGCGTTCTTTTTCTGTTTCGGCTGAATTTAAAAGTGGCGCAATAAAAAAACGGCTAAATTGGGTAAGCGCCTGTTCAAATTCTTGGTTATTAATATCAAAAAAGTAACAGGTATGCTCAGTGCCAGTCCACGCATTAGTGTTCCCGCCAGCTTGCGAAACAAAATTATTAAAACTGCCTGAATCTGGGTATTGGTCTGTGCCTAAAAAAAGCATGTGCTCTAAAAAGTGTGCTAGGCCTTGCCTATCAAGAGGATCGTCAAAATGCCCGGCGTTAACTGCCATTGATGCTGCCGCTTTTGTAGAATCTTTATCTTGCACTAATAGTACTTTTAGACCATTGTCCAGTGTAAAGGCGCGGTATGCTCTGTTATCATTGCGGCTGATATTCAAATGATGCTCCTGAAACTAAACGTTTACTTGTTAACAACAGATGATGGCTTCAGGAAAGCGAAATACAGCTTAAAGATTTACCTGAATCTCATGAAAGAATTATTTAGAAATAAATAGATTTATGTTGTTAATATAGCTGACAAATGGGCAAACTGGCTACTGTTTTATATTCTTTAATCGGTTGATTTTTTATGAAAACAATCCTAATAATGCGCCACGGCGAAGCAACACCCATGCAGGCTGATGATGCAGGTAGAAATTTAACCCAAGCAGGGCACGATGAAGCTGAAAAAATGGGCCTTTGGCTCAGTAAAGCACATTGCCCTGATGCACTGTTAGTTAGTCCTTACATTCGTGCACAGCAAACAGCTGCAGGTGTGGCTAAAAATAACGTATTTAAATTTAGCGAAACCACATCCGATATTATCCCCGAAGGCAAACCTCAAATTGCTGCTGACTATCTTGAAACGCTTATTGCTACTCATCCCCAATGCAACACATGGCTTATAGTGGCACACATGCCTATTGTAAGTTATTTAGTGGACCAATTAAGCCCTGGTAATATGCCAATTTTTAATACAGGTGCTGTTGCTGTTATTAGTTATGATGAGCAAACCCAGCGTAGTAGTTATATAAGTATAAATGCCCCAGAAAACCTTTAATATAAATAATTGAGAAAAGTAATATGACGATAGAACGCTTACAAACAGGTGCGCGCATGAGCCGCATAGTAAAACACAACGGCACTGTTTATTTATGTGGGCAGGTATGCGCCGACGCGCAAAAAGGTATTAAAGAGCAAACTCAAACTATGCTTGATAAAGTAGAGGCGCTGCTTGATGAAGCAGGGAGTTCAAAAGAACATATGCTTAGCGCGACTATTTATGTAAAGAGCATGGAATACTTCGCTGATATGAATGCAGTATGGGATGCATGGGTACCCGAGGGTTATGCACCAGCACGTGCCTGTGTGGAAGCTAAAATGGCACGTGATGCACTACTCGTAGAAATATCTGTTGTAGCGGCCTTAAAGTAATTTGATCAAACAATTATATAGCTCATGGCAGTTTTGTTAGTTATATAGTTGTTTAAAGCAAAATAGCCAACCAAAAGCTAAAACTCAACATACACAATATAGTAGAAAGTACCACCGTCCCTGCAAGCGTTGCTTGATGCTGTTTTAACTGACACGCAATTAAGTAAGCATTTACCCCTACAGGTGATGCACTCAATAGAACTAGCACATTTCTTATTTGCTCATCTAACTCAAACACATAAGTTGCTGCAACAAATACCCCAGCCGGTAATATAATAATTTTTAATAATGAAGATATAAGCGCGGGCTGCCAGTTTGAGGCTATTTTATAAAATACTAAGTTTGCGCCTAGTACAAATAAAGCACACGGAATAGCGGGTTTGGCGAGTAAATCTATACTGCTTACTAAATTGTCATATAAGCTAAGCCCAGATACATTAATGATCAACCCGCAACCAATACTCAGTACGATAGGGTTTAGCACCATACTCTTGCTAAAGTTATACCATGAGAAGTTTTCAGCACTTCCTTTTGCCCCAATTAAAAAGGTCAGGGCAAATAGCAATGTGCTATGAAAGGTGATGATCATAAATGCAATAGCAATCATCTCTTTACCCAGTGACGCTATAACAATTGGGATACCTACCAACACCATATTTGAATAACTTCCTGCCAAACCAAATACGCTGTGTTGTTGATAATTTATTGCTTTATTATTGAGACATGGCTTATTTAAGTAAAAGCGGTCAATTAAAATGCCTAATCCAAACACACTCAAAACAGGTATGTAAAAGCTCAAAAATGCAAAAAGGCTAATACTTTGCTGTAAGTTTATTTGCGACATATTTAGTACTAAAAAGGCCGGTAAACTCACATAAAAAGTAAATTTACTTAGACCCGCAATGTGTTGTTCGTTAAAAAACTTTAACTTACAACATCCATAACCCAGTGCCACAATAAAAATGAGCGGAAAAATAATTGAAAAAATATGCACGTAGTTACATCCTAGTAATGGCTAAAGTTAGCGTCTAAATTCATCACTTTGCGGTAAATTAATTAAAATAAGTACAGCGCCTCTTCCACCATATTCGAGAGGGGCTTGGTGCATCGCTATTACGTCAGGGTGCTGTACTAAGTACTGAGGCACTTTGTGCTTTAGTACGCCGCCACCAATACCGTGCACTACACATGCACAATAATAATGCTGCTTTTTACATTCGTGAATGAGTCCAGCGAGTTCGTCTTTAGCAAGTTCTTTATTTAAGCCATGTAAATCTAGCGTCAAATCGGGTGCAAAGTCACCACGGCGAAGCTGTTTAGCTAGGAAAGTATTTTGGCCAGGTTTTACATATTTAACCGTGCCGTGGGTGTCTATATCGGGAATATAAACGTCTGAGAAGAAAAATTCAGATTGAGCCTGCTTTTTTTGCTGGGCAAATTGCTTAGCTTGTGACACCTTAGGCTTTGTATCAAAACGATGAGTATCTTGTTTAAATACTTTGGCGCCTGTGATCGTTTGACGAAATAAGCTTATGTCGTCATTGCTTAGGGACGAATGTGATGGAGTGTCTTTTTTCATAACTATTACCTAAACAAAAAAACGTAAAAACGCAGCGCAAAAGGCGGTACAATACTTAAATGAGGGGCAATTGTAATTTGCCCAGCGCAGATAGGCAATGCAATCGTCTTAAAGACTCAAAACAGTCAGTAAGCTAATACAGGTAAAAATATATGAGCGATTTACAAATAGAAGAAGCAACACTCGAAGAAGCCGTTGCAGAACTGTCAACTTTACATGACTGGTTACGTTGGACTACAAGCCAATTTGCAAGTAGTAGTATATTTTTTGGACACGGTACAGATAACGCATGGGATGAAGCTGTAAGCTTATTACTGCCTGCGCTTAGCTTGCCTGTTGATGCGCCAAAAGAATTAATGCACGCGCGTTTAACAAGCACAGAAAAAAACCGACTTGCGGGTCTTATTGCAGAACGTATTAACGACTGCACACCAGTACCTTACTTAACAAACATTGCATGGTTTGCGGGTATGCCGTTTTATGTTGATGAACGTGTACTTATACCTCGCTCACCATTTGCCGAGCTTATTAGTAACCGCTTTACGCCGTGGCTTGAAGAGCCACAATCGGTAAACCGTATATTAGATTTATGTACGGGTTCGGGTTGTATCGCAATTGCACTTGCGCAAGCTTTTGAGCAGGCACAAGTTGATGCGGTAGATATATCGTATGAAGCGCTTGAAGTCACAGACATTAACATTAACGATTACATGTTGAGTGATCGCGTGTTACCGATTCAGTCTGATGTATTTAGCGGTGTACCAGGTCAAAAATACGACCTTATAGTAGCAAACCCACCGTATGTTGATGCAGAAGATATGGCTGACTTACCACGCGAATTTCATCATGAGCCAGAGCTTGGGCTTGCATCAGGCCACGATGGTTTAGATGTAACCCGTACTATATTGAGCGAAGCGAGTGAACATCTAACTGATAACGGTTTGTTATTTGTAGAAGTTGGTAACTCTATGGTACATATGGATGCACTGTATCCGGGCGCGCCGTTTGAATGGATTGAATTTGAACAAGGCGGCTTAGGTGTATTTGTAATTAGTAAAAAGCAGCTAGATGAGTATTTTGCAAAATAAGTAAAAAATGAATAGCCAAGCCCTGTGCTTGGCTATTGGTAGTCATTAGGAATGAGGAAAGTTAATGGCAGGTAATAGCATTGGGCAGTTATTTAAAGTGTCCACCTTTGGTGAGAGCCACGGCGTTGCATTAGGCGGCGTTGTTGATGGTACTCCCGCAGGTCTCGAAATCACAGAGGCCGACTTACAAATTGATTTAGATCGCCGAAAACCAGGCCAAAGCCGTTATACAACGCAGCGCCGTGAAAGCGATCAAATAAAAATATTAGCAGGCGTTTTTGAAGGTAAAACCACAGGTACTAGCATTGGTTTATTGATTGAAAACACCGATCAACGCTCGCAAGATTACGGCAAAATTAAAGATGTATTTCGCCCAGGTCATGGCGATTACACGTATTGGCATAAGTACGGCTTGCGCGATTATCGCGGTGGTGGCCGTTCGTCTGCACGCGAAACCGCGATACGCGTAGCGGCAGGTGCTATTGCTAAAAAATACTTAAAGCAATTTCATGGTATTGAAGTTAAAGCATGCTTAAGTCAGCTTGGTCCTATCAAGGCGGAAACGTTTGACTGGGATGAAGTGGAAAACAACTTATTCTTTTTCCCTGATGCAAGTAAGCTTGAAGCACTTGACGAATATATGCGTGACCTTAAAAAGCAAGGTGACTCAGTTGGCGCTAAAGTAAAAGTAGTGGCAAGCAATGTACCAGTTGGCCTTGGTGAGCCAGTATTTGACCGTCTTGACGCCGAACTTGCACACTCATTAATGAGTATTAACGCAGTTAAAGGCGTTGAAATTGGTGATGGCTTTGACGTAGTTGAGCAAAAAGGCTCTGAGCATCGCGACGAGCTAACCCCTGAAGGTTTTACATCAAATCATGCAGGTGGTGTACTTGCGGGGATTTCGACAGGGCAAGATATTATTGCTTCTATTGCGCTAAAACCAACGTCGAGCATTACTATTCCGGGTAAGAGTATTAATACAAGCAACGAAGCGGTAGAGATGATCACTAAAGGTCGTCACGATCCGTGTGTTGGCATTCGTGCAATCCCGATTGCTGAGGCAATGATGGCTATTACCTTAATGGACCACTTACTGCGTCAACGCGGACAAAATCCACATGTAAACCACGAACACGGGCCAATTAACGGCTCTGTGTAAGTATTTATAATTATAAAAAACGCGGATTACCGCGTTTTTTTATGTCTGTAATTTAGTTTAAAGCTTTTCAGGAGTTGTTCAAGTAGACCCTATATACTGCAAGAAGGAGGGTAGTAATCATGAACGATAATATTAATGAACACTCACAAATAAAAGCCCAAGCTGCAATAGCCCGCTTAGAGCGATTCAGTAAGTTAACTGATAGCAGCATTGGCATTCCTTTTACTAAATTTAATATAGGTTTGGAGGCTGTGATTGGTTTAATTCCCGTTATAGGTGATGCCGCAGGGCTAATTTTATCAAGTTATGTGCTGATAGAAGCCCAGCGTTTAGGTGTGAGTAAACGTATAAAGACTAAGATGATTATCAATATGCTCATAGACTTTGTGGGCGGTTTAGTGCCATTTTTTGGTG
The DNA here is from genome assembly GCF_030408135.1 of Pseudoalteromonas sp. APC 3691. Classification (NCBI taxonomy): domain Bacteria; kingdom Pseudomonadati; phylum Pseudomonadota; class Gammaproteobacteria; order Alteromonadales; family Pseudoalteromonadaceae; genus Pseudoalteromonas; species Pseudoalteromonas sp. APC 3691. Next base: position 65,801 of record NZ_JASDCB010000014.1, read on the forward strand.
ATATTTTTGATGCCTTTTTTAAAGCTAACACGCGTAATACACAACTATTAAAAAAGCATTTAAACAAGCAGTTGAGTGAGTAATTAATAGCTTTAAGTAACAGTTAGCAAAGAGACTTTAAACAAAATGTTGTTGGTTGTTAAATCACCTAGTAAGGTAGGAGCGTCTATTCACTTTGGTATCTACAATATGCAATTATTTATCGGTAATAAAAACTACTCTAGCTGGTCATTACGCGCATGGTATTTAATGAGTAAATTTGATGTTGAGTTTAGTGAAACCCAGCTAGTACTCGACACCCCCGACTTTTACAATGAACTAAAAAAGACCTTTGCTTTGCAAAAAGTCCCAGCGTTAATTGATGGCGATTTACAGGTATGGGATTCGCTAGCAATTTGTGAATATATTAACGATGCTTACTTATCAGGCGCTGCATGGCCAAAATATATTACCCAAAGAGCTAAAGCGCGTGCACTAAGCGCTGAAATGCATTCAGGCTTTATGGCACTGCGCAGTGAAATGCCAATGAATATAAGAGCAACCCGTAAAGTAGACCTATCGAGCGAAGCACTAAAAGACATAGCCCGTATAGACGAAATATTTGCACAGCAACAAGATGTGTTTCCAAATGAGTGGTTTTTTGGTGACTTTAGTATTGCTGATGCCATGTATGTGCCTGTTGTACTGCGCTTAAAAACCTATCAAATTACGTTATCGGCAGAGGCGCAGCAATATTGTGACTTTGTTATGCGCTGTCCAGTATTGCAAGCATGGATCACTCAGGCATTAACCGAAACCGATATTGTAGAGTGTGATGAAGCAGGAACGCCTGTATAATTATTGTTTTTCATATGGCATGTTCTATGCCTTAAAATCATAAGTTTAAACTAGGCAGCTCATGTATCTAAATCACCCAAGGTATGGCAATAAACCGATAACTACCAATACCTCAGTGACAATAGAGACGATAGAGAATGCGCACTGGCGTTACTCGAGGCTTAAATACTTCCCTGATACGGTAATATTGGCAGATATAAAAAAGCAAAACTATGCCATTGACCCTCGGGCACTTTATGTTGATATTGAAGAGAAGTGCGAAAGTTGCTCTAAGGCATTTATTTTTTTTGCTCAAGAGCAGCAATATTGGTTTGAGGTACTTGATTTTTGGGTTGATTCACACTGTACACGTTGTTTTGAATGCCGTAAGCATGCCAGATATATACTAACTCTACGTAAACGGTACGATATGTTAACTAGCTTAGCCAATAAAACCTCAAGTGAAAAAACACAGCGTAAAGAACTTGGTAATACTCTTTACTGTTTAGGTATTATTAAAAATATCAATAAAGTGAAAGATTAATCCGCTTATATTTTACTATCCCGCCTTATTTTTACTTTAGTTGTAAAAGCCCGTACAATTCGTCTCGTTTTTAGTGCGCTAATATGGCGCTGTAACCGAGACGAATTAATCAATTTTTATGCATCAAATAGCTGATCTAATTTCAATTTTTGAGCGCACTTTTTATCAAAGTCACAATACACGACTGATAAAAGGCGATTGTGAGCCTGTGTATTTACCAGCAACAGAGCAGGTGCCATATCACCAAGTTGTATTTGCGCATGGTTTTTATGCCAGTGCATTACATGAAATAGCACACTGGCTGGTGGCCGGTGATGCACGTCGGTTATTAGAAGATTACGGCTATTGGTACTGCCCAGACGGGCGCGACAAACAAAAACAAGCTGAGTTTGAAAACGTAGAAGTAAAGCCCCAAGCGATAGAGTGGTTATTAAGCACCGCAGCAGGGTTTAATTTTAATGTGTCGGTGGATAACTTAAACGGCGAGCAAACATGTCGGTTTGATTTTCAGCAGCGAGTATATGCACGGGTATTATCGTTAATCGAAAATGGCTTTAACTCTCGTACAGAATCACTTTTAAAAGCACTCTGTGATTTTTACAATACACAGTGGCCATTAACAGCGCAGCAATTTAATTGGCAACATCCGAAGGAGCTTTGTAATGGCGTTTAAATTAGGTTTAATTGTAAACCCAGTAGCGGGTTTAGGCGGAACAGTTGCTTTAAAAGGTAGTGATGGCGCACACACAGCCGCTAAAGCAATCGAATTAGGTGCAGAACCCAAAGCAAATAGCCGCACAAAAGCAGCGCTTGAGGTGCTATTGCCTTATAAAGAGCGCTTAACTATTTACACTGTTAACGGTGACATGGGTGAGCAAACAGCAAAAGCTTTGGGCTTTAATGTAGAGGTTGTATATAACACTTTTGCAATAACAACCCCAGATGACACAGAACAAGCCGCAAAAATACTTAAAAACTCTGGTGTTGATTTGGTCTTATTTGCCGGAGGCGACGGTACAGCACGTAACATTTGCCATGCAATAGAGGATACCATTCCCGTACTTGGTATTCCCGCAGGTTGTAAAATTCATTCTGGTGTTTACGCTATCACGCCAAAGGCTGCAGGGCGCGTAGTCGAAATGCTGGTTAAGGGTGAGTTAGTTACCTTAGCCGATGCAGATGTAATGGATATAGATGAAGATGCTTTCAGGCAAGGCACAGTAAAAGCCAAACGCTACGGCGAAATGCAAACACCTAGCGAAGTACGCTATATGCAAGCGGTTAAAAATGGCGGTAAAGAAACCGACGAACTCGTACTTGCCGACATTGCAGCGCATGTTGTATCGCAAATGGATGAAGACACATTTTATATTATGGGTAGCGGCTCAACGGTTGAAGCCATAATGGAAGAAATGGGGCTTGAAAATACGTTACTTGGTGTTGATTTAATAAAAGATCAAACCTTAGTTGCCCAAGATTTAACGGCTAAACAATTACTTGAGCTTACACATGATCAAAGTACTAAGTTAGTCATTACGCTCATTGGCGGGCAAGGGCATATATTTGGCCGTGGTAACCAGCAATTGAGTCCTGTGCTTATACGCGCAATTGGCAAAGAAAATATTATTGTAGTAGCAACTAAAACAAAACTACAAGCGCTTAATGGTCGCCCCCTTATTTGTGATACAGGCGATGGCGAATTAGATGATGAATTAACGGGTTATATTAAAGTAACCACCGGATTTAACGACCATATTATGTATGCAGTAGGGCACCACAACATTGAAAATATAGGTGCTTTGCAAAACCAGGAGATTAATAAATGAGTTTAGTGAACTATATCGATGCAGCCCAGCAGTACTTCGATGATTTAGTAATAAAAGCAACTGACGATGAGTTATTTGCTGGCGGCTATTTACGAGGTCATTTTGATCTTGCAGTTGGTTATGCCGAAGTAGAAAAGCTGACAATCAGTATAGATGAGCTAAACGAAACTGTAGAGCAAAGCTTAGTTAAAGCATATCGCAACGGCGAGCTTAACGAAGAAGACAAGGCATTAGTTGCACGCTTATGGGATGAAGTTAAAGCCCTCGCTTAACCCTAAGTGTTACAAAAAACACGATGTGTTTATCACTATCGTGTTTTTTTGTTTGCCCAGCGAAGCTGGCAAACCCGATAGGCTGAAAGATGCCTTATCACCCTGACTAAGGGGAAGATAATCTGAATGGCAAGGGCGTCACTGGCCAACGGTGGGGTCTGAAGGAAGCCATAAGAAGTTAGAGGTACACAACTAACCGTAACCTGTTTCGGCAGTATTGGTGGGTCAGCGTGCAAAATAGCGCAACGCCCTATACTTAGTCAGACCAATACTGTGCTTGAGGGTGGG